>JANXQR010000269.1 GCA_025353435.1 Acidobacteriota bacterium
CAATGTGAGGATGCATCTCCAGAAATACGCCTTCGCTCATGTAGCGTCCCCGCACATCTTGATAAACAAAAATGTACCCAGCCTTTTGGAACTCTTCGGAAGGGCCGAGCGCGCGCGGAAATTGATCCTCTCCATAAGGCGCTACGCTATAAGGCGTGCGGTCCATCATGATTGGATATGGCCCAGGGTCACCCGGGAAATTCGTGCTCTTCGGCACATAGACGGCGGTGAACAGCCGCTTTCCATCCCGCATTGGAATACGGAACTCATACTTCGTGTAGTGCGCACGAACAAAGTCGTCTGCCGGAACGGTTTGCGGCTGCTGTGCAACGATTGGATAAAGAGCAGCGGCGAATGCCGTCAGAACGGCGAGAGAACGGGTCCAGTTTCTAAACATCGTCGGATGGATCTCCTTCAACAAACCAGACTAACCCAAGGAAGCGGTCCAGATTCCGTGACTCATTAAGTCTGTTTGGAATCCCATTCCATCTTTTCTGGCGCTGGTGATTCCTCCGGAGTAGTGGACGCCTGCTGGACCGAATCGAGGGTCGTCCCGATTCGAACTATGCCCGTTTTCGGTGAATTCCAGACGGCGGTGGTGTATCTTGAAGAGGAATCGCGTAGGTAAATCAATGTCTCACGATGCGATTCGGTTGCGTCTAATACGGGGATACTCGAAGGCCGGTTTCGCTTTTCCGGTCGCCCTTTTCCTAGCCAGCCACTTCAACCCCATCATTCTCCGTCTGTTCACAAAACATATCGGGGGGCCTGCGAAAATCAATCGTAGTCGCAATTTTCCGCCCCCTGAGCGCTCAGTACTGAGGGGTCATCCCATCTTTTGGGAAGAGCGAGCGCTTCCAATCGCTGGCCATCAGAACAACATTCTTCTTGGAGAGCCAAAGCCATGATTCAAAAATTTTGCACTCAGCAGCGGTTTGCCTTCCAGCTAGCGTTACTGGCGCTCGTTCTGCTTTCGGGCAGCCGCCCTGGTCACGCTCAGACATCCGGCGCGGGCACCATTTCAGGCACCATCACCTATGCCAGCCACTCGGTAATCGCCGGCGCATCGGTCACCGTATCCAACACAGACACGGGCTCTACTCATGCTTACATCACCAACGGAGACGGCATCTACGTCGCTCCGTTCATCCAGCCCGGTCACTACAGGGTAGAAGCAACTGGCACCGGCTTCGGTAAAGTGAGTGCCAGCAACCTGACATTGCTGGTTGGCCAAACCCTCTCCATCGATCTCACTCTGTCGGTGCAAGGCGCATCTTCCACGGTCGAAGTGACGAGCGAAACTCCGCTCCTCGACACCGAGCGCACCGAAGTTTCACAGGCCGTCGATCAAGCGGTCATTCAGAATCTTCCCGTCAATGGCCGAAACTGGAGCGACTTTGTTCTCCTCACCCCCAACGTAGTTCAGGATGGTGGCAGCGGGCTCGTGAGTTTCCATGGCATCAGCGGCCTCTACAACCAGAACTATGTTGATGGCGCCAACAATAATCAGATGCTTTTCAGCGAGGCGCGTGGCCGCTCTTCAGGGGCCCCGTTTGTCTACAGCCTCGACGCCATCAAGGAATTCCAGGCTGAAGCTTCAAACTACTCGGCTGAATTCGGGCAGGCAGCAGGTGGACAGGTTAACGCCATCACGCGCAACGGCACAAACGACCTGCATGGCGATCTGTTCTACTACCTCCGCTATCCCTCAATGAACGCGCTCGATCCAATAAGCAAGTGGTCCGCGCTCTTCAATCATGGAAACCCCTTCCTGCTCACGCAGCCAGTTCACCAGCAGCAAGAATTTGGCGGCAGCGTAGGTGGCCCGATCATCAGGGACAAGCTTTTTTATTTCCTCACCTCTGATAACTTCCGCCGCACGGGTCGAGCACTCTACTACGAGACCAATCCTGTCTCCCTCAACCCCACAGGCACATATAACGGCAATGCAGACAACAGCACCGCCAAAACCTTCGGCAGTATCATCACGCCCAACCAGTGCCCCACGTCCAACGGGCAAGTCGGCGGTCCCGGCCTGATCACCCCAGCCCAGTGCACCGCGGGCATCAACTTCCTCCTAGGCTTGCAGGGGGCTCCGCGACGCTTCGCCAAGGAAACGCTAATTTTCCCGCGCGTCGATTACCAACTCAACACAAAGAACCTTATCTATGCGAATTTCAACTTTGCTAACTTCGACCAGTCCTACGGATACGCTTCCAATCCCACTTTCTCCAACACTTCGCCCAGCACCAACGCGCCCACCAGCTATCACGAGCGCTTCCTCGTCGCACATTGGACTTCGACGCTCACCAACACAGCGGTAAACGATGTGCGCTTCCAATGGGGCCGCGATCTCGAGACCGCCGGAGCCTACGCCTCTGGCCCCAGCGTCGCATTGGGCGCCGAAACGTACGGAATGAATCTCGCACTTCCGCGTATCGCTGAGCCCGACGAACATCGCTATCAATTTACCGACGTGTTCGACAAGGTGATCGGCCGCCACACGTTAAAAATCGGCGGCGATGTCAACCTGGTCCATGAAGTGATGATCAACCTGTTCCAGGGCGGCGGAGTTTATGGATATTCGGGTAACGTCACTCAGGAATTCCAAAACTGGATCCTAGATGCTTTCGCCGGCCAGCCGGGAGACACCGACCCATTTGCTGGATCACACTACAACACGTTCGTCCAAACCGTTGACGCCATCAACACCGTCAAGAACGCTGGCGCCGACGACTTTTGGATGAAGATGTACGATGGCTTCGCGGAGGATAACTGGAAGGTCACTCAAAAGCTCACCGTAAATCTTGGCGTGCGCTACGATTTCCAGCTGACCCCCAATCCCGCCAAGCCCAACACCTCAACAGCGCTCGCTGCCAAATACAACTCCACCATCAAAAACGTGACCGATCGCATTCAACCCCGTGTCGGCTTTGCATGGAACCCATACAGCGGCACGGTGGTTCGCGGTGGATACGGCATGTTCTCCGGCCTCAATCAGGGCAGCACCTATTACGCAATGCGCGTCGAAAACGGTATCTACCAGATCAACTACAACTTCGCCGGCTGCAACGCCTCCTGTACTTCCAACAACGCGCCGGCGCTCAAATTCCCAGACGTGCCTTTCCTGCCGGCAGGCCCGTCGCTCTCGAATGCGCTCTTTCCCACCGGCGGTGCCGCACCCGTTGTCACCAACATCTCCGGTTAGGCCAGCATCAGTTTCCATGGCCTCTCGCCGAACTTCGTTCCGCCGCTTTCGCAGGAATTCGATCTTGGCATTGAGCAGGCGCTCCCTGGAAAGATGAGCCTCTCCCTCGGCTATGTCGGTTCACGCGCAACGCATCTGCCGGTTTTCCTCGATGCTAACCTTGTCGGCCAATCTCCTCACGGATTGCGCACATTCAATGTCACCAACGCGGCCGGAATCGTGAAGCAGATAACGGTCCCGTACTACCTGGCATCGGACCGCATCGACCCGACACTCACCTCTATCAATGCCGGATTCAGCGCCGCAAATTCCTGGTATCACTCCATGGCCGTTACCATCCGCCGCCCGTTCAGCAACGGACTCGAAGTGCTGGTGAACCACACCTGGGCCAAGGCTCTCGATAACGACCAGGTGCAGGGCGCCTTCGGCACGTTCTATGGCGGTAACCCTGTCCTCGATCCCAACAACCTGAATTCCGAGTACGGCCGTGCAGACATCGATATGCGCAACCGCTTTGTCGGCACGCTCCTTTACAAGCCCAACCTGCTCCCCAATAACCGCCTGGTGCGCAACGGCCTTGACGGCTTCACTTTCTCTGGAACCGCAACCGAATCGACCGGCTTCCCCATCGTCGCCGGCATGAGCGGAACGGTGGCAAGCAGGTGGACCATCACCGGACTGCCCTCGCCTCCGGTTTCCGCGGCAGCAGCTGACGGCAACATCTTCGGAGGCACCATGAGTTCGTCCTCCGGTGCTCCCACCACTGGCCGTCCCCCGCAGCTTCGGCGCAACAGCCAGCCCGGCCCTGGTGTCCGCAATATCGACTTCCGCATCACGCGCGACATCCCCATCCACGAGCATATTTACATGCAGTTCATCGGAGAGGCATTCAACCTGACCAACCATCAGATCATCTCCAGCGTGAACACAACCTACTCCACTTACACCGGTCCCACGGATCCGACAAAACCAAACAACACTTGCCCGGCGACGACTGACGCTCCCACGGGCTCCTACTTCTGGGGCTGCATCACTCCGTTTGCGGCAAGCACGCCCGCCGGAGCGTTCGGTAAGGAGACGGGAACGAACACCCTCCTCTACGGCCCTCGCCAACTGCAAGTCTCCGCCAAGCTATTCTTCTAGCTGCGGACTCAACCCGACCAACCAAGGCGGCGGCGCATTCAGCGTCGCCGTCTTTTCAATCAAAGCGAAAATCTCGCCCCAGAGCTGCCTGTATCGCCCTCTTGCGCAACCTCGTCGATCGGTTCTTGATGGCTCCCTTATGCCCAACGTGATAAAAATCAACAAACCAGTGCTGTGGGGGAACCAGGCGGAGCGCGAGCGATTCCACTAGAGCCGCCAGCCAATCTCTATTCACTTTTTGCCGCATTCTGACATTCAGGCTCCAATCGGATACATTCTTAGCGATGAGTTCCAGCCCGTCTTTCCAACTCGATGACCTCTACGGCGACTACCCCCTCGATAGTGCCTTCGATGAAATGCGTGAGCCTGGCGGCGACGTGCGTGCCCCATACCAAGCTCTAGCAGAAACTCTCGCGCGCCTTCCGCAGGAAGAGCTCCAACGCCGCAAGCAGTCCGCCGACCTATCATTCCTGAACCAGGGAATTACATTTACTGTCTACGGCCACGACGAAGGCACCGAAAAGATCTTCCCCTACGACTTACTTCCGCGGCTCATCACTGCGAGTGAGTGGAGTCACATCGAACGCGGCCTCACACAGCGCGTCACGGCCCTCAATCACTTCCTGCGCGACATTTACTCCGACGCGAAGATCCTCAATGACCTCATCATCCCGCGCGAACTGGTCTACAGTTGCAAGCACTATCGCCGCCAGATGCGTGGACTCCAGGTCCCCCGCAACGTCTACATCACCGTCATTGGTTCCGATCTACTCCGCCTCTCCAACGGCGAATTCGTAGTTCTCGAAGACAACCTCCGCGTACCATCCGGCGTGAGCTACATGCTTGCCAACCGCCGCGTGATGAAGCGCACCTTCCCTCACCTGTTCCACAGCTATGGCGTGCAGCCCATCGAGCAGTACCCGCAACTGTTGCTCTCCACGCTGCGCTCGCTGGCTCCTGAAGGCCGCCCGGAGCCAAACATTGTTCTGCTCACGCCGGGCGTGTTCAACTCCGCATACTTCGAGCACACTTACCTCGCCCGCCAGATGGGCATCGATCTCGTCGAAGGCCGCGATCTCGTCACTCACGACAATGTCGTCTACATGCGCACAACCGACGGCCTCAAGCGCGTCGACGTCATTTACCGCCGCGTTGACGATGATTTCAGCGATCCACTCATCTTTCGAGCCGACTCCATCCTGGGCTGTGCGGGCCTCTTCAACGCCTATCGAGCGGGCAATGTCACAGTCACGAACGCATTTGGCACCGGGCTCGCGGATGACAAGGCGCTCTATGCCTACGTACCGCGCATCATCCGCTACTACCTCAATGAGGATCCGATCCTCCCCAACGTCGAAACCTATCTCCTGACCGATGAGAAGGAGCGCAAACACGTATTGGCCAATCTCGACAAGCTGGTCGTGAAGGCCGTTGGCGAAAGCGGCGGATACGGCATGCTCATCGGTCCGCACGCCACACCCAAAATGCGCGACGAATTTGCCAAGCAGATTGAAGCCAATCCACGCAACTACATCGCCCAGCCAACGCTTAGCTTCTCGCGCGCTCCGTGCCTGATCGGCAATCGGCTCGAACCGCGCCACGTCGATCTACGCCCCTACATCCTGTTCGGTGACAAGGTCAACATCGTTCCAGGTGGCCTTACCCGAGTCGCTCTCGAGAAGGGTTCGCTCGTCGTCAATTCCTCGCAAGGCGGCGGAAGCAAGGACACATGGGTACTACAGGATTGACTTCACGCCAAGCCGGGAGACCGAAATCATGCTGAGCCGCGTAGCCGACAGCCTTTACTGGATGAGCCGTTACCTTGAGCGCGCTGAAAACACGCTGCGCCAACTTGACGTCACCATGAGCCTCATGCTCGATCCAGGCGGCGCCACCGCCGAAATTCGCTGGCAACGCCTGGTCGCATCTCTCGGCAATCCTCCCGACCTCGAATGGGACGGCGACTTTGATTCAATGGCGCGCAAACTGGTCTTCGACGACGAGAACCACGCTTCGATCACTTACAGCATCGACTTTGCCCGCGAAAACGCCCGCCAGGTCCGCGAGGAAATCTCCAGCGAACAGTGGCAGCGGCTCAACCGGCTCTATCACCAGATTCATGCGCCGGCCGCGCAAATCCAATTCAGCGTAAATCTCGGCGATTTCCTCGCTTCTATAGTTGACGGAATTCACCTCTTCAAAGGCGTCAGCGACACCACCATGATTCATGGCCAGGGATGGCAGTTCATCCGCCTGGGCCGTTATCTCGAACGCTGCTACTCAACCGCCACGCTGCTTGAAGTCTTCCAGCCGGAACTCCTTACCCTGCCTGAGCGTGAACACTCCGGGTACAGCTACCTCGAACAGGTGGGCCTGCTCCGTTGCTGCACCGCATTCGAAGCATTCTGCCAGGTCTACACAGCGGACATCAGCCCCGATCGCATCCTCGATTTTCTGCTCCTGAACAAGGATTTCCCCCATGCCATTCGTTATTGCGTCGACGGAAGTCTCAACGCGCTCGAATGCATCCAGCGCGGCATCGCCCGGCGCCCGTCAGAGGAACTGCGGTCGGCCATCGGCCGACTCCACGCCATGCTCGGCTTTACAACTGTGAGCGAAATTCTTGACGGAGGGGCATCAGCGTTCCTTCATCGCATCCGCGAACAGTGCATGACCATTCACGAAATCCTTTATCGCTTCTACGTCCAATACTCCATCCAGTCCGCCCTGACGGCCTGAAGGCGCGAGGTCCGCATGAACTACTATTCGATCCGTCATCTCACGCGCTTCCGCTACTCCAGCAGCATCAGTGAGGGCATCATGGAGACGCGCATGCACCCGCGTTCTGACTCCCAGCAGCATTGCCTCACTTTTTCGCTGTCGGTCAGTCCGCGCTGCCGCGTCTTCACCTATCACGACCACCTCGGCAACAACGTGCATCACTTTGATATTCCCGGCGAGCACAATCAGCTCGTCATCATCGCCGAGTCTGTCGTGGAGCAGCAGCCGGTTCCCGATCTGCCGCAATCCCTCACGCCTAATGCCTGGGCCGAACTCGACCAGACCGTTCGTGCCGGCGACTACTGGGAGATGCTCCTGCCCAGTACATTCGCCGTTGAGACTCCGGCGCTCCTCGAACTTGCCGCAGAACTGGACCTGAAGCGACGCGACGACCCGGTCTCACTCGCTCGCGAAATCAATCAACGCCTCTTCGACTACTTTGAGTACGTCCCTCGGCACACCCGCGTCGACTCGCCCATCGATGAAGCGATCATCAGCCGCAAGGGCGTGTGTCAGGATTTTTCCCACACCATGATCGCGCTGCTTCGCCACGTCGGCATCCCCGCGCGATATGTCTCCGGTTATCTATACCGCGCATCCGGAGATCATGACCGTTCCACGCCCGATGCTACGCACGCCTGGGTCGACGCATTGTTGCCCGGACTCGGGTGGGTTGGATTCGATCCGACCAATAACCTCATCGCCCAACATCGCCACATCCGCACCGCCGTGGGACGCGACTACGCCGACGTGCCGCCCACACACGGCATCTTCCGCGGCAAAACCCAAAGCGATCTCTATGTGGCCGTCCGCGTTGAAGCAGGCGATCGGCTTCCCGCGCTTGAACGTAAAGCCCCAATTCCAGAAGACTGGTCCGTACTCGTCGAGCGCGCTCAGGAACCACCCACCCGTCAAACTCCCGCGCACAAACTTCAGCAGATGCAACAGCAGCAGTAGTATCCAATCAATGAACCTACGGATGTTTTACTTCTGCACTCGGCCTTTCGGCCGCAGACGGCTTCGCCGGGACTGCAGGTGCGATAACCTTCTGCTCTTCTGTCCCCTTAATATCCGGGATCTTCGCCTCCACACCACCTTCATTCTTCACCAGAATTGAAACCCGCCGGTTGCTCGGATCAAATGGATTCGCCTTCACCCGCAACATCTGATCCGCGTACCCACGCACCTGGCTCACCTGGTCGCTCCGCACCCCGTCCTGCTGCAGCAGACGCCGCGCGGCATTCGCTCGATCCGCCGACAGTTCCCAGTTGCTGTACGAATTGTCGTCCGAATACGGCATCGCATCCGTGTATCCCTCGATCAACAAACGGTTCGGCAGCGCCTTCAACTCCTTGCCCAGAAGCGCCAGCAAATCCTGCCCGCTGCCGCTCAACTTTGCGCTACCGCTCTCATAAAACGTCCCGTTCATTCCCTCCAGCAGTTCGACCCGCAAGCCTTCCGGCGTAACCGTGATCTCGATCTGCTTCGACAGCTTCTCCAACCCCTTTTTCTGCTTGATCTGCTCTTCCAGCTTCTCCTTCAATTTCTGCAAAGTGTTGTCGCGCTCAGTCGTGACTGCCACCCCGTTGCCGGCCATCGTCGTCCCCAGCAGATTCGAAGTGCCCTTGGGATCGTTGAAATACCCAGCCACTGCCTTCTTGACCTTCTCACTTGAGCCCATCAACCAAAGCACGATGAAGAGGGCCATCATGGCCGTCACAAAATCGGCGTATGCCACCTTCCACGCGCCGCCATTGTGGCCACCATGTCCACCACCCTTTTTCTTGATGATGATGATCGGTTGTACCTTGCCTGGTAACATCTGGACCTTTCCTAAGCCACCGCTGCCGCCACCGGTTCGGCTGCTTGCCCCTTACAGCCCTTTTCCATCTCGTCAAAGCTCGGCCGATGATGGGCAGGAATCGCACGACGCGCCATCTCAACAGCTATGATGGGCGCCGCACCCTTCAGGAATGCCAGCAGTAGCACGCGCAGCACATGAAGGTAGCCGTTATGCTCATCCGCGCTCTTTGTCATGTTCGCCGCCAGCGGCCCTACTACTCCGTAGCACAGCAGAATGCCCAGAAACGTCCCCACCAGCGCCGCTGCCACTTTATGGCCAATCTCTTCCGGAGGACCGCCAAGCGCGCCCATCGTGATCACCACCCCCAGCACCGCGGCCACAATCCCAAGCCCTGGCAGTGCATCTGCCGTGGTCGAAAGCGCGCTGATCGGCTCGGTCGCGTCATGATGGTGCACCTCCATGTCCAGTTCCATCATCTGGTCCATGTCGAACGGTTCCACCCCCCCGGTAATCGCCATGCGCAGCGTGTCACACACAAAGTCGCGCGAGGAATGATCATTCAAAAACTCGGGGTAGTTCTTGAAGATGTTGCTGGCGTCCGGCTTCTCCACATCGTTCTCCACGCTCAGCAGCCCCTCTTTGCGCACCTTATTTAAAAACTGATACATCATCTTCAGAGTGCTCAGGTAGCGAGCCTTCCCAAGCTGCGATCCCTTCAACACCCCCAGCAAGCCCCCTACGATGCCCTTGATGATGTGGATCGGATTGGCCACCAACAGCGTGCCGATCGAGGCGCCAGCAATGATCAGCAACTCTGCGGGCTGCAGCAACACCCCAATGTTTCCTTTTTCCATCAGGAAGCCGCCGATCACAGCGCCGAATACTATGACGATCCCAATAATCGCAATCATCCACGCCTCCCCGGCGCAACCGTTACATGGTTTCCGCCCGCATGAACGCTCGTTTCCATCGCCAGCCGCGCACGCTCCACCAGTCCCGGCAGGTTTTCATCCCCCTCGGCAATGGCTAATCCGACGCTCACCGTGATCGATACCCGGTCGCCCCACCAGCGAAAATCAGCCGTGCGCGCTACACCGGCCAGTGACCGGGCACGGTTGAACAACACCTCACCGGCGCCTTCGCGCGCCACCACCAGGAATTCGTCATCACCCCAGCGGCCAATCTCTTCGCCACCAAGCAAGCAGTTTGAAAGAGTCCGCTCCACGGTCTCCATCATCGCCTCGCATGCCCGTGCGCCGTGCGTTTTCCGCAGCTCATACGCTTGGTCCACCGTGATCCAAAGAACCCCAAGTGGCGCGCCGCCATGCAGGGAGGCCTGATACTCCATCTCGAGACGCTCCTGAACGTCGGCCTGGCTCTGCTTCACTTCCATGCCGTCGCTGGTTGTGCCGTGCGGCAAGGCGGCAGTCTGCTCCCCGCAATGAAATACCGCTGCCGTCCCGATCCGCTCGAACAGGTCATTCCGCAGCACCAGCCGGCGCACGACTGCAGGCAGATCGTGCCCACGCAGATGCTGAGCGTGCACAACTGTCCCCCGGACCGGAGATTCGTTCTCGGTACCAGCCTCCCAGACAGGACACGATGTCAGCCCGGCCAGCGGTCCAGGGAGCGGCCTCCCAAGCACTTGCGCGCCTGGATATCCCGTCATGCTCTCAGCAGCGCGATTCCAGAAGAGTACGCGATCGTCTCTGTCCAGCAGCGCCAACCCCTCGCTATATACCTCGAGAGCGGCCTCTACCAGTTCCGCACGGTCCGCCATATCTGCCTCCAAAACGTTCATCGGCAGAACGCGGGGCCAACTTCATATTCCATGGATCGATGTATCGATAGCGCAGAGGTTAATGGATCGGCCCTTGCGGAAAATTCAGCGTCTGCGGCTCCAGGCTCAGCGTACCGAACGCCTGTTCATACTGCGCCAGATTCTGACCCAGCACATTCCACAGAGCCTTCGCCTGCTGAGGGCTCAAATAAACAGCGCCGTGGTTTTTGATCGTTACCTGGTCGGGCGATTCGCTGGACGCAACTCCGAATACAAGCTGAAAGTCCCAGACGCTGACGCGAACCTGCACGCTGTTCGCATAAGTTTCGCGAAAGTCTGGCGCCTGCGTCACGTTGATATGTGGCTGTGGGGTCGGATTCATGATGCCCCCAGATTACTCTGGCAACCCGGGGGAGAACGAAGTAACGAGCCCTTCGGGATTTCTAATCTCTGCTGGTGCGGAAGGGGGGACTTGAACCCCCAAGCCTTGCGGCGCTAGCTCCTAAGGCTAGTGTGTTTGCCATTTCACCACTTCCGCACTAGTGACAGTCTAGATAAAACCCGCAGCCGGCGCAACGGAAGCCGAGGGCGGGATGCCACGTGGGAATCGCACTTTTCCGCCCGAAGTTCCTCGCAACAATCAGTAGATTGGGATTCCTCCGGCCCCGGCCAATTTCCATAGAAATGGAGCTGGGTGGACCTGACACTCTAGGGCCTGTGCACCCTGACGGGGCAAATGGTCCAACTCCCGCCAGACTCAAGTTGCACGACAGGGTACCTATACTGCTCCTCTCAACAATTCCTGAAAAATGAATGAAGAGCATTGTGAGATAATTGACATCGTGCACTTCCTCTTTATTCAATGATTCAGGTCGGATTTTTCTGGCTCGGGCATTTTCGCGCTAAGGCGCATATGGCAAAAGAGATCGATTTTGACGAGCTCAATCTGTATCACCTTCCGCAAATGGCGCAATTGTCATTTACCGGCACTCCTGTGGGACGTCAAACTCTTGAGAACATTGCCGATCTAGTATTTCTTGCAAGGAGAGATTAAGAATGCGTGCGGTCGTTACAGGTTCAGCCGGGTTCCTCGGCTCACACATGGTTGACGCCCTCCTGGGCGACGGACATCACGTGATCGGAGTGGATAATCTCCTCACCGGCAACCCGCGCAATATGGCTCATCTATCGAACGAACCGCGCTTTCAATTCCTTAATCAGGACATTACGAGCCCCTTCGATCCCGGCCAAGTCGACCTCGTCTTCAACATGGCCAGCCCAGCCAGCCCCGTGGATTACGCGGCCTATGGTATCGAGACGTTGATGGTCGGCTCCATCGGCGTCCGCAATGTCCTCGACATCGCCAAGAAATACAGCGCACGCTTTCTCCACTGCTCCACTTCAGAGTGTTATGGCGACCCCCTCGAGCACCCGCAATCTGAAACCTACTGGGGCAATGTGAACCCGATTGGCCCGCGATCCGTCTATGACGAGTCCAAGCGCTTCGCTGAGGCCCTGGTCATGGCTTATTACCGCTACGAGCGCGTCGACACACGCCTTGTCCGCATCTTCAACACCTACGGTCCGCGCCTTCAGGCAAGTGATGGCCGAGTGATTTCGAATTTTCTTCGCCAGGCCCTCGATGGCGTTGACCTGACCATTTATGGCGATGGCAGCCAGACCCGCAGCTTTTGCTACGTCTCCGACCAGATCGATGGACAGCTTCGCCTGATGCAGTCGGATGAATATACCCCGGTAAATATTGGCAACCCTGAGGAATTCACGATCCTGGAATGCGCGGAAGCCGTTCTCGCCATCACTGGATCGAAGAGCAAACTGGTCTTCAAGCCGCTCCCGGAAGACGACCCGAAGCAGCGCTGTCCCGATATTTCCAAGGCACGGACATTACTGGGCTGGGAGCCAAAAACCCCTCTGTCCGAAGGCCTTCGCCTAACCATTCCGTGGTTCAAAGAAGTAGCGGAACCACAACCGCACGCCAAAGGCCGCTCAAAAGACGATTCCGAAGAAGCCGCCTGAATCCTCGCCTCAGGTATTGTTCTGATTGAGTACTCACGGGCCTTTTCTCGAAGCCCCGGGGGCACTCCGCGCATCTTCTAGTTAGGATTATTTCGCGAGCCGATGAACTCAACGGAAACCAGCCAGAAGGCCGCCTTCCAGGAAACGCTCTTGAGCGCCCGCCGAACCATGGTGCTGAGCGAGATCCTCCGCATCGCTCTGGACAGCTTCCGTGCCAGCAAACTGCGCTTTGCCCTCACCGCCCTGGGAATGGTTATCGGCACCGCTTCCGTCATCCTCGTGGTCACTATCGGCATGACCGGCAAGCAATTCATCCTGAGCGAAATTCAAAAAATCGGCACCAACGAAGTTGAGCTCGAGTATGCGGGCGGCGGCGCGACAGGCACAGAGAATGTGGTCTACACCGACTACTTGACCCGCGAAGATGAAAAGGCCGTTGACGCCCAACTCCCCGGCGTCATGTACTCCTCGCCCGTGCTCCAAATGCAAACTCGCATCAGCTTCGGCGGCGGCGTAGTGAAAGACACACTCGTCCTCGGCGTCAGCCCCGCCTACCGATACATCCGCAACCTGCTTGTGCCCTACGGACGCTTCCTTGATGAAACCGACGAAACGGCGCATTTCAACGTCGCCGTTGTCACCGAGACGTTCGCACGTCTGCGCTATGGCAGCGTCGATGCAGCCGTCGGTCGGGAGTTCGAAATCAGCGGCATCCCATTCACAATCATCGGCGTCTTCAAGGAAAGTGTGGACGACTTCGGCGAATCTGAGATCGCCGACGAAACTCTCCTTGTTCCCTTTTCTGTTGCCCGCAAATTTATGGGCACAGAAAACGTGAAGCAGATCTACTTCTCTATGCGCAGCATGAATGAGGTTGCTGATGCCACCAAGGAGATCCATCGCATAGTGAGTGCGCGGCACCGCCCCAACTCCGTTTACAAGACTCAGGATCTGCGCGAAGTGTTGAGCATGGCCGCCACCATCTCCAACGCACTCACCGCCGTGCTCGTCCTGGTGGCCGCAGTCACCCTGGCCGTGGGCGGCGTCGGCATCATGAACATCATGCTGGCCACGGTGCGCGCCAGAATTCGCGAGATCGGCATCCGCAAAGCGCTGGGCGCAACTTATCGCGAGATCAAGCTGCAGTTCCTGGCCGAAGCTGTCATCATCTCGCTCACCGGCGGCATCGTGGGCACCATCCTCGGCCTGACACTGCCGTTATCGGTGCGCCTATTCACCGACTACAACCTTCCCATCTCATCCCTGTCCATCGTCATCGCACTCGCAGCGGCCGTCCTCGTTGGCGTGGTCTTTGGAACCGTACCCGCTACCCGCGCCGCGCAAATGGATCCGGTGGAATCCCTGAAGTATGAATGATCCCGACCGCAAGCCCGCACCCAACCGCCTACCGAAAGTGAATTCGGAAGACGACGCTCCTTCGCAAGGCCCGAATCTCATCCTCGCCTACAGCCTGATTGCTTTCGCCCTGCTGGTCGCAATCGCCATGGCGGCACTCATCGTCTGGCCGTACTACAAGGCTCGCTAGTCTTTCGTAATTCGGCTCGCCGAATCTAACGCCGCCACAATGCGATCCGCATCGTACACGCAACCGCCCCATACGCCCCCACTGGCCTGAACCAGCGCCGCCCACAACCGCGTATCGTCCGGCAATTCCGGATGCGGCCACAGATCCTCGCGCGGCGTGCGCTCTGCCAGCCGCTTCGCACCTTCCTCCGCACCAAACACCGTCTCTGCATCGCCCACTAGATTCACTGAACCCGTCATTCGCTCGCGATCGACCACAATCTCAATCTGATCGCCGTCACGCACCTTGCCCACCGGTCCGCCCGCCAGCGCTTCCGGCGAAACATGCCCCACGCACGCTCCAGTCGAAACCCCGCTGAACCGCGCATCCGTAATTACCGCCACATGTTTACAGTGCGGCAACTGCTTCAGCGCCGATGTCACTTGGTAGATCTCCTGCATCCCTGCGCCCCGCGGCCCTCCGCAGATCAGCACTACCACGTCACCCTGCGCTACTTCGCCAGCCTTGATTGCGCCGATCGCCGCCTCTTCCGTGACAAATACCTTCGCCGGCCCACGATGCCGATAAACATTCGCCTCATCCATCAACGACGCATCAATGGCCGTGCTCTTGATGACCGATCCCTCCGGCGCGAGATTCCCCATCGGAAAACAAACTGTCGCAGTCAGCCCATTGGCGCGAGCACGATCGCGGCTCATGATCACTACGTCGGCATCAATCCCATCCTGCTCGTGGAGTCTCCGCTTCAGCGCCACGCGCCGCTCGCTCTGCTGCCACCAGTTGAGGCACGCGTCAAGCGTTTCCCCGCTCACTGTCTTCACCGACGTGTCCAGCAACCCAGCAGCGCGCAGCTCCAACATCACCTCCGGCACGCCACCGGCAAGAAACACCTGCACGGTCGCAAATCCACGCGGACCATTCGGCAATGCATCCACCAGCCGAGGCACTGTGCGATTGACCTCCACCCAGTCGTCCACTGTCGGCCGCCGCAACCCCGCTGAAAACGCAATAGCCGGCAGATGCAGCAGCAAATTCGTCGACCCCCCAAAGGCCGCGTGCAACACCATTGCATTGCGCACCGCCGCATCCGACAGAACATCCGCCACGCCACTCTTCAGTTGATGCAATCGCACCAACGCTCGAGCCGATCGGCGCGCCCCATCCAGCCATATCGCATGTCCCGACGGCGCCAGCGCCGTGTGCGGCAGCGACAGTCCCAGCGCCTCGCCAATCACCTGCGACGTGGCCGCAGTTCCAAGAAACTGGCACCCTCCGCCAGGCGATGCGCACGCGCGACACCCAACCTCTGCCGCATATTCCAGCGTGATCTGCTGCTGCGCAAATCGTGCCCCGATGGTCTGCACCTTGCCCGCGTCTTCGCCATCCTCAGGCAGCAGCGTCACGCCGCCCGGTACCAGCACCGCCGGCAACTTTCCCGCCGACGCCAGCGCCATCATCATCGCCGGCAGGCCCTTGTCGCACGTCGCAATGCCCAGCACACCCTTGCGCGTGGGCAGAGATCGCATCAGCCGACGGAGTACCGTCGCCGCATCGTTGCGAAACGGCAGCGAGTCCATCATGCCCACGGTCCCCTGCGTACGCCCATCGCATGGATCGGTGCATGCCCCCGCAAATGGCACCGCGTGCAATCGCTTCAACTCGTGCGCTGCCTCGGCCACCAGCAGGCCCACCTCCCAATGACCGCTGTGAAATCCCAGCGCAATCGGCGAACCGTCTTCCGCACGCAGCCCGCCATGCGTACTCAGAATCAGAAATTCCGGATCGAGCAGCCGCGCTGGATCCCAACCCATTCCCGCATTCTGCGTCAGCCCGAACAGGTTGCCCGACGGCGCGTTGAGAAGCATCTCCGCCGTAATTGGCAGCGATCCCGAGGGTCCTCGCGCATGAGTCGCTACGGCATAGACATCCCGCGGGCTTTCAAGCACTGCGCTCGTATCAATCACGTTCATTCCTTTATTGTGCGCTCTCAGGCGTCGATGCCGGTGCAGGCTTTACTTCATAGTGATGCGGCACCGGCGCAGCCTCCGCGTAGATCGAGTCCTCCATCGAATCCTCAAACGCCTGCATCCTGTCCGCACCGTCCTCCACGCCCGTGTCAGCATTCCGCACGCGCATCCGCAGGTGGATGTAATGCGATTCGTCTCGATCGCGCACCATCCAACTCACGCGCTGCGCCTGCTGCCGCATGGGCGTGTTGTACTCCGCCAGGTTGATGCCGCGCTCGAAGTCCTCCGCCGCAAACGTCCCTATCGATCTCCCATCGATGCTCAGCGTGTACTGCCCCGCAGCCAACCCCGCCACGCGCAGGGGTTCCTGGTTCAGTTGCTCCTGAATATCGGTAACCCGCAGCAACAGCGCGGTCGTCGCGTTGTCCTTGATCAGAGGCAGTGGCAACCCATTCTCCATCTCTGTCCAGCGAAGTGTGCTGCCGTCCGCTTGCCAATCGCTCACCACCGCATTCTCCGCGTTCACCGCGTGTCCGTCCTTTGCGTCAATCCTTACGGAAGACACCAGCGCCGGAGCATTCCACCCCTTTAGCAGAGCCTCCGCCATCACCCAATGCGCCAGCGGGTCAGGATGCACGCGATCCGGAATCAGCAACTTCGCAACCATAGGATCGAGCGCCTGTGCCTTCTCGAGCGCCGCGACCACCGGTGGATTCAAATTCACAAACGTCGCATCGTACTTCTGCGCCAGTTGCTTGTCGATCTCCGCCAGCGCCACCATCGACGCGTTGTACCCGCCCGAAAATCCTGGCGGCGCCGTCACATCGTCATACGGCGATGGCCCCAGCAGCGTCACCCGCGCGCCCGGCGCATGTTCGCGAATCGAATCCAGAATATGCTCGTACCCAGTCGAATAAGCACTCTCGATCTCCGGCGCCGGCGGCCGATAACTGCCGTCGTTCATTCCCAGCATGATCGACACCACCGTCGGTTTCTCCGCAAACACATCGCGCGCCAATCGCACATCGATCGCACCGCCGCCTCCGCCCGTCACTCGATCGCCGCCCACGCCCGCGCCATAGAAATGCACGCGCATCTTCGGAAACCGCGTCACCGTGTACAACTCCACCCACTGGTTGTAGTAGTTCTGCTCCGTAATACTGTCCCCGTACATCACCACCGTGTCGTCGTTGTGTAGAAAATATCCGCGCGACACATCCGCGGCCGGCGCGGCCGCCGGCGCATTCACCACCGCGACAAGAGAGTCCGCGCAGCCGTAATACAAAAACCACTTCCCGTGAAAGAACACCAGCCCCTCGGCAAACGTCGTTCCCGCCGCATATTGGCCCGTCTTCTCGTATGGCAACTCCGGCTTCAATACCGGCTCATCCATCTGCGCTATACGGTGCGCCGGGTCCTTCGCATCAAACAACGCCTCGCCCGCCGCATAAGCACTCGGACCCAGCTTTGGATCGCCGCCCGTCTCCGCATTCTTGCCGTTGTACAACACCACAATTCCCTTGTCCGTCAGCACCGGCGGCGGCCCCGTCTCTGGAAACGTGCTGTCAAAATGCCCCGCTCGCGGCTTCAGCAATTCAATCGGCTTCCCGTCCTTGTCTTCAACCGGCGTCCACTGAATCAAATCGTCGGACGTCGCCAAATGAATCGCGCCCTCGCCCCAGTACATCCAGAACTTGCCATCAATTTTCGCCGCAATCAGCCGCCCCTTCTTCGCATCGAGCGCGGTCACTATCCCCGCCGACTTGTACTTGAGCGCCGCGTACTTGCCGCCCGCCGCCACAAAAAACGCCGGTCCATACTTGGTCCAATGCTCCAGGTCTGTCGAACTCGCAATGCCCACTGAATACGTCTCGCGATTCCACTGCGTATAAGTCAGAACATAAGCCCCATCCTCGCGCTCCACGATTCTCGGATCTTCAACCCCTCCCGGCCACTCCCGCGTCTTCTGATCGTCCTCCGCAGGAAAGAACACCGGCTCCCCGCGCCGCGTGAAGTGAACCCCATCCGCGCTCTCCGCAAGTCCCAGCCGCGACGTATGCATGCCGATCTGCATCGCCCCCGAGTCGTCCTCCGAGCGATAAAGCACATAGACCTTGTGATCGCGCACAATGGCCGCCGGATTGAACGTGTGCAGCGCCTCCCAGTGTGCCGCCGCATGGATAATGGGATCGTTAAACGTCGACTGAGGCCGCGGCGCAATCACCGGATTCCCGCTCGCTGGCCGCGTAAATGGCCCAATTACCCATGACTCTCCAGCCTGCGCATGCAGCACCCCGGCCGTCGCCACCAATACCGCCAACCACCCAGCGCGCATCTTCATTCCTGCCCATCCTGACTTTCTTGCCTCGTCACCGCCACCGCATAAAAACTCAGCGCCGCATCGCCCTGCTCCAGCAGCCGCGTCCGCTTCAGCGCTCCATAGGTCTCGTTCAGCTTTTCCTTGCGCCGATGCTCCGCGATCACCAGCGCTCCATCGTTCAGCAGCGCAAGCGCGGCCCCGCCCAACATCCCCAGCGCCGTCGAATACTCCGCCTCCGCATCATATGGTGGATCCATAAACACCACGTCGAACCCAGCGCCGCCACGCCGCATAAACGCGCTCACGCTGCCGGCGAATACCTCTAATCCTTCTCTTATTTCCATCCGAGCAACGTTCGCGTGCAGCACCTTGAGAGCCGGCGCCGCCCTCTCCACAAACACCACCCGCGCCGCACCACGACTCAGCGCCTCAATCCCCACCGCTCCCGATCCCGCATACAAATCGAGAAATTCAGCCCCCTCAATCCGCGGCGCCAGCACATTGAAAAGCGTCTCCCGAAGCCGATCGCTCGTTGGCCTTGTCGCCAACCCCGGCGGAGCCTGTAGCGTGCGGGAACGGAGCCTTCCAGCGATGATGCGCATCGCACCCCAGCATACTTGAAATGCCCTTCCCCGCCCGACACTCTACAATGGATGCATGCGAGGATGGTCAATCCCTTTGGGCCGATGGTGGGGCGTCGAAATGCGCGTCCACACCTTCTTTCTGCTCCTCGCGCTCGTATGCCTCGGCCTCGGCATTTCCGAGTCTCCCCCGCACCCCTTCATGCGCGGTTTCGCGCTCTTCATCATCCTCTGCATGGCCGTGGTAGTCCGCGAAATCGCGCGGGTCCTCGTTGCCGCATGGCTGGGCCTGAAGCTTCGCGCCATCCTCCTGCTCCCCATCGGCGGCATGTTTGCCTACGCCACGCCTGAGAGCCAGGAAATCGCCACTCAAGGTCGCGGTCAGTTCGCTCTCGCTGCCGCCGGCCCGCTCGCCAACGGCCTCACCGCGCTCGCCCTCGCCGCCCTCTTCCTCGGTGCCGCCGGAAACTTCAACATCCTCGGCCAACCCTGGATCAGCTCCGCATACCTGCTCCGCAGCATGGTCTGGATGCAGGCCGGCCTCGGCGCGCTCCACCTGCTCCCCGCCTATCCACTTGATTGTGGCCGCATCGTGCGCACCAGCTTTACACAGAGCTATGGCGCTGGGGCAGCCACCCGCGCCGTCACCGGCCTCGGTCAGCTCATCGCCCTCGCCGCCATGGTGGGAGGATGGCTCCTCCACAGCCCCTGGCTCGTCATCGCAGGCTTCTTCATCATGATTGGCGCACAGATCGAAGATCAGGGCGTCTTCTTCCAGTCCGTCGTCGACACCGTGCGCATGCGCGAAGTCATGCTCACCGACTTCGCCACCCTCTCCCCGTCTGACACCCTCGCCGACGCGCTCTCCCGCTGCGTTCATTCCCTGCAGGAAGATTTCCCCGTCGTCCGCGGCCCGCAACTAGTCGGCATCGTCTCACGCCAGCGCATCCTCGATGCCCTCCGCAACGAGGGCAACGGTTACGTTCAGTCCGTCATGTCGCGCGCCTTCCAGGTTGCTCGCCCAGAGGACACCCTCGGCGCCACCATCCGCCGCCTCACCGCCGGCCGCGGCCTCTCCCTGATTCCCGTTACAGAAAGCGGTCGAGTCATCGGCATCGTCAGCGTCCAGCACCTCATGAGCTCCATGACTCTGCTCGCCGAGCAGCGCCGCTACGAGCGCGAAGGCACTGAGAACACCTAACCCATGGCCGAGCAGGACGCCCCCTTAGCCCCCGGCCTATACCTCGTTGCCACGCCCATCGGCAACCTCAACGACATCACCCTCCGCGCCCTCGACGTCCTCCGCCGCGCCGATCGCATCTGTTGCGAAGACACTCGACAAACCCAAAAACTCCTCAACCACTTCCAGATCGCCACGCCCACTGAAAGCCTCCACGAGCACAACGAACGCGAGCGCGCCACCTCACTCGTTGCATCTCTTCAGGCCGGCGCCCGCATCGCCGTCGTATCCGACGCAGGTATGCCCGGCATCAACGATCCCGGCATGACCCTTACCGCGGCCGCCATCGCCGCCGGTGTCGCCGTCTTCCCCATCCCCGGTGCCAACGCCGCTCTCACCGCCCTCGTCGCCAGCGGACTGCCCACAACTGAATTCCAATTCCTCGGCTTCCTGCCGGAAAAAGCAGGCCAGCGCCGCACCCGCATCGAAGACCTCGCCGCTGACCCATCCGACTCTGAACGCACCCTCATCTTCTACGAAGCCCCACACCGCATCCTCGACACCCTGGCCGACCTCGAAGCCGTGTTCGGCGCCAGCCTCCGCATCGTCGTGGCTCGCGAACTCACTAAAATCCACGAAGAATTCCTGCGTGGCACCGTCGCCGGCGTCCGCACCCAATTGGCATCCCGCGATCGCATCCGCGGCGAAATCACTCTGCTCGTCCAGGCACCCGCCATCAACCGTGCAGCTGCCGACCCAAGCACCGCCACCGCATCCATCGCTGAACGCGTCGCTCGCCTGCAATCAGAATTCTCAATCGATGAAAAAGAAGCCCTCAAGCGCCTGGCGCGTGAGCTGGACCGCTCCAAAAGCGATCTCTATCGCGAACTCCAGCGCGAGCACGCTGCCCGCCGCAAACGGGTCTAAGCACTTCCCAATTCACTCGCACTCTCAAATCGCCGCCTGCCTCACAAACTTTCCGGACGCGGCCCATCGTCAGCCCCGCTCTCCCGGCGCTCTTCCTCTTCAAGCTCTTCCATCAACATCATCAGCTGTTCGCGCTTGCGGTCGCTCAGGTTCAACAGCCGGATCCCGATCGTGTGACCATCGTGCACGGCCTGCACCACCCCGGCCAGACGAAACCACATCCCGTCCAACGCAAATTCCACTTCCACTCTGCGATAGATACCTGTCGGAAATCGTTCCTTCGATCGGATGCGGCATCCGCTCAGGCTCACATCCAAAATGCGCCCCTCAATCCGCGAACGCACATCCAGAAGGAATACTGAGGCTGCCGAGTCCACCTCGTGGCGCGCACACAATCGCCGTTCGCGTCCTGTTTTCTCCGGCGGTTCTGGGTTTGACAACACTCCGGCCCCCTTGCCGGCCAGTGCGCCTTCCTCACTGTCCCCCGGCCAGCTCCCAGGGACGCTTCGCCTTCGGCTCGGGAGCCTCGCGCCCCCCAACCCGGTCGTACTGATACAGGTCACTCGTCGTCCCCAACGACTCGTTATAGAGCCCCAGCGACCCCGTCACCCGGTTCAACTCCTCGGTAAACGTGTGTATGGAATGCAAGTGCGTGGCCGTCGCTGGCAATTCATATTGGGGAGTCTTAATGAACTTCTGGTAGCCACGATCCAGCAGCCGCGCAATCTCCCCGCGCACCACAATCCCCGGCGTTACCGCCAGCAGCGCCGACCCGCCCTCCCCGCTGTCCTTCCCCGGTGTGGGAACAATCACTGCACCCGCTCCGCCCATTGTCACCAGCATCCCCTCGGGCACATCCTTCGCTGGGGTCACTTCAAATCCATGCGCGCGTAGCGCCGCCAGCATCTGCTCAAAATTCGGGTGCTTTGCTTTTCGAGCCATCCATCCAGTCCAGTCTGCGAGGATAAAAGAAGCAGCCTCGCTTCCCTCGCACTCTCATGATACCCGCAGCCTCCTTCCCAATTTCCCAATGACTACACTCGCCCAACTCGGCTCCTCCATTTACGACCTCATCGGCAACACGCCCCTCATTCGCCTCGACCACATAGCCCGCCTCACCGCCGATCCTCACGGCATAACCCTCCTCGCCAAAGCCGAATGGAACAACCCCGGCGGCAGCGTAAAAGATCGCCCCGCAGCCTCCATCGTCCGCGACGCCCAGGCACGCGGACTGCTCACGCCAGGCAAAACCCTGCTCGACGCCACCAGCGGCAACACCGGTATCGCCTTTGCCATGCTCGGCGCAGCCCTCCGCTTCCCCGTTCATCTCGCCATGCCCTCCAACGTCTCCCCCGAGCGCAAGCGCATCCTCAAAGCCTACGGCGCCATCATCGATTGGACCGCGCCCGATGAAGGCTCAGACGGCGCCATCCGCCGCGCCCGTGAACTCGCCGGCAACGACCCCGCCCGCTACTTCTACGCCGACCAATACTCCAACGACGCCAACTGGCTCGCCCACTACCGCACCACCGCACCTGAAATCTGGGCCCAGACCGCCGGCCAAATCACCCACTTCATCGCCGGCCTCGGCACCAGCGGCACCTTCATGGGCACCACCCGCCGCCTCAAGGAACTCAACCCCTCAATACAGGCCATCAGCTTCCAGCCCGACTCCCCCTTCCACGGCCTCGAAGGCATGAAGCACATGGCCACCGCCATCGTCCCCGCCATCTACAATCCCCACCTCGCCGACCGCAACCTCGAAATCGAAACCGAGGTAGCCTACGCCATGGCCAAGCAACTCGCCCGCGAAGAAGGCCTCCTCGTCGGCATCTCCGCCGCCGCCGCAGTCGTCGCCAGCCTCCGCATCGCCGCGGAGGAATCCGCTGCCGGCCGCTCCGCCGTCATCGTTACCATCCTCCCCGACAACGCCGACAAATACCTCAGCGAGCGCTTCTGGGACGAACCGGAAGACCTGTCCTTCTCCATCTGACCCGTAGTATTCTGGCCCCCATACATCCTTCGAGGTTCCTCATGAAGAGCTTCGCAACGCTTGCGTTTCTTGCGGCCGTAAGCACCGCTTCCGCCCAGCCTGCCGCTCCCAAGCCCGTCGTTCTCATGCAAGGCCTCAGCAACCTTCACCACCCCGTCTCCACCGCCATTCCTGAGGCGCAGCAGTTCTTCGATCAGGGCCTCCGCCTCGTCTACGCCTTCAATCATGATGAAGCCGCGCGCGCCTTCCATCGCGCCTCGGAACTCGATCCGCAGCTCGCCATGGCATGGTGGGGCGTCGCCCTCGCCGTCGGCCCTAACTACAATTTGCCCGTCGATCCCGAACACGAAAAGATCGCCGTCGACGCCATCGACAAAGCAATATCTCTCAGTCCCGGCGGCCCGCAAATCGAGAAGGACTACATCGCCGCCCTCGCCCGTCGCTACTCACACGAGGCCCAGCCCGACTACCACCAGCTCAACGCCGACTACGCCAACTCTATGCGGCAACTCAGCGCCAAATACCCCTACGACCTCGACGCCGCTACCCTCTTCGCAGACAGCATGATGAACCTGCGCCCCTGGAAGCTCTACCGCGCCGACGGCACTCCCGAGCAGGGTACGGATGAAATCGTGGCCGCGCTCGAAAGCGTTCTCCGTCGCGACCCCAACCACATCGGCGCCATGCATCTCTACATCCATGCGGTCGAAGCGTCAGCGCACCCTGAGCGCGCCCTTCCTTATGCGGACAACATCGCCGCCCTCGCTCCATCCGCCGGCCATCTCGTGCACATGCCCGCCCACATTTACGAGCGCACCGGCAACTACGACGCCTCACGCGAACACAATGCAGCCGCAGCCAAAGCCGACGAAGACTACGCCGCAGCCACCGGCATGCAGGGCATGTACACCATGATGTACTACTCCCACAATCTGCATTTCGGAGCAATCGCCGCCAGCATGCAGGGCCGCTGCGCTGAAGCACAAAGCTCCGCCAATCGCCTCGCCGGCAATGTTCGTCCCGCGCTCAAGGAAATGCCCTTCCTTGAGCCATTCGCAAGCGTCGCCCTCGAGGTCTCAGTCCGCTGCGCAAAGTGGGATGACGTCCTCGCAGCCCCCGAACCTGCCGCGCAGACCTCGGTCCTCAAAGCGTTTTCGCTTTACAGTCGTGGCCTGGCTCTTGTCGGGCACGGCAAAATAACCGATGCCGAAGCCCTCCAAAAGCAGCTCGCCGCCATCGAAGCCTCAACCCCGCGCGATGAGTTCTTCATGCTCCCAATCGAGAATCACACCTGGCAGATCTTTCACATCGCCAACGTCATTCTCGCGGCCCGCATCGCCGCCGCCAAAGGAGACAAAACTGCCGCCATCGCCCTGTTGCGAGATGCCGTAGCCAGCCAGGACAAACTCCTCTACGACGAACCAATGGATTGGTACTATCCCGTCCGCGAATCGCTAGGTGGCATGCTCCTGCAGTCCGGCGACGCCCCAGCCGCCGAGAAAGTCTTTCGCGACGATCTTGATCAGAACCCACGCAACCCGCGCTCCCTCTTCGGACTCGTCGAAGCCCTCACCCGCCAAAACCGCCAATACGAAGCCTCATGGGTCAAGCACCAATTCGACACAGCCTGGCAGGGCGCCGACATCACTCTCAAAGTCGAAGACCTCTGAGACAGCCGCGATAAACTTGCCTCATCCATGACCGCTCTCCACATTCCGCAGTCCGTCTTTGACTCCATCCGCGCCCACGGCGAAGAGACCTACCCGCACGAGTGCTGCGGCGCGCTCCTCGGCAACGCCACTCCAGAAGGCTGGCGAGTCGTCAGTGCCGTCCGCGCCGGAAACACACGCACAGACTCCGCCCACAACCGTTATCACATCGCCCCGGTCGAGATAGTCAAGATCCAGCGCGACGCCAGGCGCCAGGGCCTCGACATCGCCGGCTTCTATCACTCCCATCCCGGCCACCCCGCGCGTTGGTCGCTCACTGACCTCGCTGAAGCCCACTGGCTGGGCTGCGTCTATGTCATCACCCAGGTTGCCCACGGCAAGGCCGCCGTCACCAACGCCTTTCTCCTCGCCGGCCCCACCGAGGAAGACAAGCACTTCGAACCCGAACCCATCGAAATCGCTAAATAGCCTGCGCTTCAAATTCCGCATTCGACCTTAATCAATCCTCACCGCAAGCTGGCTCATCTAAAGTTATTGATATGAAGATCTTCATTCCCACGCCCCTGCGGCCCTTCGCCGGGAGCCAGAGCTCCATCGAGACCGACGCACCCACCATCGCAGCCGCCCTCGACCAGCTCACAAGTTCCCATCCCGACCTGAAAAAGCACCTCTTCACTCCCGAGGGCAAAGTCCGCGCCTTCGTGAACCTCTACTTGAATGACGAAGACATCCGCTACCTTCCCGAGAAGGAAGCCACCGCCGTCAGGCCCACTGACACTCTCTCCATCATCCCCTCCATCGCCGGGGGCTTGCCGCCCAGGCAATAGCGGGACTGGCCGTCCAGGCAACTGCGCCTGCGGCGCGTTTTGCGGCTCAGCCGCCCGTTTGTACTTCAACGAGGTCAATCTCAATGTCAATTGCTACTGAAGCCGACCAGCTTCCGGGACTTACAACTGACGAACTCGGCCGTTACTCGCGCCACCTGATCCTGCCCGAAGTCGGCATGGAGGGGCAGCAGCGGCTCAAAGCCGCCAAGGTGCTCTGCGTGGGCACCGGCGGCCTCGGTTCACCGCTGGCGTTGTATCTGGCCGCAGCTGG
>JANXQR010000278.1 GCA_025353435.1 Acidobacteriota bacterium
GCTGGATATTAAGCGCAGTTGCAACCAAAGGGGTGGCTGAGAAAGCTTGCACTCAGCACAAGCGAATACTGGCCGCTATCAAGATCGGAGACGGTGCCGCCGCGCGCAAGGAAATGAGCAAGCACTTAAAGGACATGGCCAATTTTGCTCCGAAACAGACCATGACCTCTGAAGGCTGAAAGAGGGCTAACTTTCTTTCGACCCGAGATTAATTCGCGGAGTCTAAATCCTCCGGGCCCATCTGGCGAGCCCTAAAGCACCCACTGCATGAAGCTCGAACCAACGTTGCTAAAGTCGAATGCATGCAGGCCGAACCGGCTCGCAAGCTCTTTGCAGGCTAGAATTCCACGCACACTGTTTCCCTGGGCATCGAGCCTGGGCGAATAAACACCGATACCAAGTTGCCGATTAACTACCGCAAAAATTCCTCCCGAGACGCCGCTCTTGGCAGGAAGCCCTACCTCGAAAGCCCAATTTCCTGCGTAGTCATAGAGGCCGCAACTAAACATGACTGCCATAACATATTTAATGAGTTGAAAATCGAAAACTGTGTCGCCGGTCAGCGGATGATTTCCAATGTTCCCCATTGTGGCTGCCATCATTGCAAGATCTTTGCAATTGACTAGCATGGAACACTGGGCGAAGTACTGGTGCAGCGACTGTAAAACTCCTTCGTCGATGATTCCGGCGTTCAATAGCATATAAGCAATTGCCCGATTCCGGTTGCCAGTGGCCGTCTCCGATGCCAACACCGACTCGTCGATGCGCAGTTGACGGCCCGCCGCTCTTGACATCTGTTCAACGAAAGCTTCTATGCCGGCCTCCACCGGGCTCTGTTTGATAAGCGATGCGACAGCGAGGGCGCCGGCGTTCACCATCGGATTAAATGGCCGCCCAGACTTTTGATCAAGCTCAATGGAATTGAAAGCTTCACCACTGGGCTCGACTCCCACGTGCCTGAGCGCCTCTTCGGTGCCATGCCGTTCCAATGCCATCTGAAAGGCAAATGGCTTGCACATTGATTGGATCGTGAATTCCCGATCCCAATCCCCTGCGGTGAATACCTGGCCATCGACCGTAGCAAGGCAAATTCCGAAATCCTTGGGGTTGGCCTTCCCTAGTTCCGGGATATAAGTGGCCACTGTGCCTTCGTCGACATCTTTAAATTTGGAGTAGGTGCGATCGATGATCTTTTGAAGCTGCGATGCAACAAATGGCGTGACTTCATTTCTTGAAATAGTGTCTTTAGAAGTTTCGCTCTCCGGGGCAATCTCCATGGTTTCCGGGCTCCGTAAATTGAAATCGAAAAGCTGCGAACGTAAGGTTGAGTTGGCCCGGACGATTGTGATTCTTGGTCTTGATCACCAGCCGAAGTCCATGGAAATGTGGTTAATCAACGGGGATGTTGACTATTGTGCCAATTGGGGCATAAGGATGCCATCAAGTCTGGCGAGATTCCAGCGCGTTGATCGGATGGTTAACTGATTCGGAGAAATAGAGCGTTTTGCTCAACTGAGTGACGGTTGGGAATTAACTGCCAGGCTGCGATTTCTGCTCACGGTGCTAACCTGTTTTTCGTCGTTCTAGGCGAAGATGCCGAGTAGATTCGTCAGGCTCAGCAGCTCATTTATCCGCTTGCCAACGTTGACCAGCTGCAACTGACATCCTGCTGCCTTACATGCCACGTACAGGCGGACCAGCGTGCCGGGACCCATACTATCGACCCACTCGAGCTCCGACAGGTCAAGCACGATGAGCTTGCTGTCGGGTATCAACTCGGATACTGTCTTTTGCAAAATCCCACACCCGCCTGCCACTAACTCGCCACTACAATGGACGATGCACTTGGTGTCCGAACGCTCGGATCTCACTGTCAGGTTGTGAGACGTGCCTTCCGGTGCTATATGGCGGCTCCTGTGAGACTGATCGAAATCCGCTGAATGATCGCGTAGCCATTGTGACAGTCGAGAGCCACGACAGGGAATCAAAAACTGCAATGAGTGATTTGGACGCCTCGAAGATGTCGCCGCTCCTAGACGTAACTGCTTGCGAGCATCTCAGCGACGGCACCATCTAGCTGTTCTCGCCGGCGAATGTCCTCGAAGCGACTAAGCAGGTCTTCGGGCCGCACACGGGCGCGCTCGCTACCGTGCAAATCGTGGAGAATTCTGCCCTTGTGCATCATCACGATGCGGTCGCCGAGGTTTACCGCCTGTTGCATGGAATGCGTGACCATCAGCGTCGTCAAACGGTCGCGTTGGATAATGTCGTGAGTGAGGCGGATGACCTGGTCGGCAGTCTTGGGGTCAAGTGCCGCGGTGTGCTCATCGAGCAAAAGCAATTCTGGCTTGAGCCATGATGCCATAAGGAGCGTGAGCGCTTGGCGCTGCCCACCGGACAAGCTGCCAATGGGATTTTCAAGTCGATCTTCAAGACCCATGTTGAGCGGATGGATGCGGTCACGCAACTCGGCCTTTACGCGACGATTTACTGCAATACCGAGCCCCCGAGCCTTCCCGCGATGGGAGGCGAGCACAAGGTTCTCTGCAATCGACATGGTGGGCGCTGTGCCTTTGAATGGATCTTGGAAGACGCGACCAATCAGTTTGGCCCGCCGATGCTCCGGCCAATTCGTGATCGATTGACCCGCAAGCATGATGCTGCCGGCGTCCACAATGAACGTGCCCGCCACTGCATTCAGCATCGTTGATTTGCCAGACCCGTTGGTGCCGACAACGATCAGGAAGGAGCCAGTTGGAAGTGTGAGCGAAACATCCGCCAGCGCCCTGACCTCGTTCGGAGTGCCCGGGTTGAACGTCTTCGATATTTGTTCGATTTTGAGCATTGGATCAGGCCACCTTGGCGAATGCCCGCCGGTGCAGGTGCCTTGTCTTCAGCCGGCTTGCGACGCTGGGCAACACCAGTGCGGCAAGGACAAACGCGGCGGTGATGAGCTTAAGGTCATTGGGATTGAGCCCCCAGCGCAGGGCAATTGCGACCAGCATCCGAAACAACACGGAGCCCATGACAGTGCCACTGATCAGCAACCCAACCGCGCGGCTTCCTACCAGCGCTTCGCCGATGATCACACTGGCAATACCCAGCACCACCATGCCGATGCCCATTTGCACATCGGCAAAGCCCTGATACTGCGCGAGCATCGCACCGCAAAGAGCAACGAGTCCATTCGACATCGCCAATCCAAAGGTGGTCGCCATGTCCACGCTGACGCCAAGTGCGCGGATCATGTCGGGGCTATCCCCTGTTGCGCGCATTGCAGTGCCCATGTGGGTGCGGAAGAAGAAATAAAGCAGGATACAGATGACAATCACGAAAAGGAGGACGCTGAGGAGAATTGATACATCGCGCACACTTACCGCCCAACCTGCAACATTGAGATCAGCCGTACTTGCGAGTAGCCTGGAGCCAAACTCCTGCGCATAAGTTGCAAGAGTTTTGACTTCCAGCAGCGGCAGGTTGCTGCTACCCATGACGTGAAGGTTCACGCTGTAAAGCCCAGTCATGACCAGAATGCCACTCAGAAGTGCGTTGATCCCGCACTTCGTCGCCAAAATTCCGGTGATCGCCCCGGCCAATGTACCGGCAATTGCAGCCGCTGCGGTGGCGATCACGGGGTTGTACCCGTGGATCATCATGGCCGCTGCAACCGCGGCGCCTAACGTGACCGAGCCTTCGGCGGTCATATCTGGTACGTTGAAAATGCGAAAACTCACGTAGACGCCGAGTGCGAGCAGAGCAAGGATCAACCCCAGCGTTAGCGCTCCGATCAGCAGTGTCATGCGTTCCTCATCCTCGTGCAATCGTATTCAATGGTCCAACCCAGCAGGCGCCCCGCATAAGATCCGTTTCTCCCACACCCTCGAAGGGGCGCGTATCAGCCATCAAATGCAACACCCCATTCGGAGTCGAATTGGAAATGATGTTGGCAACCGTAGTCTCGAAAAACAACTCACCGCGCGGGACCGGCCGATACGGGAATGAAGCCGCGTGGATGTGTGCCTGCAGCGGCGAATCGGCTTTGATGGCGCGCACGAAGGCCGCCGCATCCTCATGAAATTTGCGGCCAGCAACTCCCACCAACAAGCACAAACTCTTCTCGGTGGTGCGTTCCGACGTAAAAGACAACCAGTCACGCACGTCTGGGAGGGTTTGTGAAACCGCGCTACCTGCTGGAGATTTGCGCAGGCTCGCGCCAACCAGCCCCGCCGTTTCAACGAGCGCCACAAGGCCGATCGCTTCGGAATCTGCAAGCTCAATTAGCGATGTCACAAGTTCTGAAAGTCCGATCTTTCCGGGACCATCGGGGAGTGCATCGAATCGGACCATCAAGGAGAAGTCCCCCGTGACAGTAATCGCGTAGAGCGTCTCGACACGCGGAACAAGCTCGCCTTGTTTCAAAACGAAATCCGGTAGTGCATGCGGGGCGTTGGTCGGGAGCGAAATGGCGCAACCTCCCGCCGCCAGAAATTCGCCAAACCGGCCTGCGCAATCCGTGAAGCTCTCTCCAAACGCACCCAATCCGACCCCAAACGAACCGCTGTCGAACTCCAACGACCGGCAATCCTTCGCATCGAAACCAGCAGTACCAAGCCTCTCTGGCTGGCCAATCAGCGTGCATGAAAGCGGTCGGCTAATGACTTGGGGATACACCTCGTACGTAGCTCCACTTATCGCACGTTTGGCACTGCGCGCAGGTGCGGAAGCTGGCGTCCCAGCATCTTCACGCACAAGCAGTTCCTCAAGACCGACTGTGGTCAGAATGTTCCGGCAGAATTTGTTGGGATGACTGATCCCCAGGCTTCCATTGACCGATTTGAGCAATTTGTACTGCACCACAATCACGCGAATTCCGAGCGAGCTAATGTATTCCACGCCAGCGAAGTTCAACACGATTTCATGACACCCTGCGCGCACTGCGCCCTCAATGTTCGCGCCCAAGTGTTCTGCCCAGGTCGCATCGATACGCCCCGTGAGGCGCAACTCAAGCGACAGGGGTCCCTGATGCTGAGTAATCTGCATCAGCCGATCCTCTTTGTCGAGTACTCCCACGGATTTGATGAGAGTGGCTTCATTTTACTCGTGACCCTTCCTGAGTTGGCATGTTCTTTGTCTCGGTGCTTGCGTCGACGCCAGGGCGGCTGTTCACGTGGCGTCCTGTTTCGTCGAGCACCACATTCGCTCGCTGAATGAGGTTATCCGGCAACTCCCACCTTTCGCGCAGATTTTTCAGCGCTAGAAGATTCACCTGCAAAGTCACCGGCATCACGTTCTCCACCGGAATCTGAGCAAGATCGCGGCCATCGAGAACATCTGCCACAAGGCCGCCTGCAACGTGGCCTATGACTTGATAGTTCGCGCCAAGCTCGAACAACGCTCCAGTCGGAGTGCTGCGAGGAAGCGAAGTGAACACCGGAATTTTGGCCGTCTTTGCCTTGCTTACAATTAGATCCATTCCGCGCGAAGCGACAAGGTCTGGGCTGATCCAAATGGCCTGAACATTACGTGCCAGGAGCGATGCAGTGGCCTCCGGTACGGCAATCGAGGTCTCCGCATTGGCCTCAACCAGCGTCATTCCCAATGAAGCGCATGCCGCGCGCGCGAGCTTGGTCGTTACCATCGAATTGCTTTCGGACGGATCCCACACTAGCCCCACGCGGCTTAATGAAGGATGGATTTCTTTAACCATCCTGAAGATATCCTCAACGGGAGCAAGGCTCCCAACGCCGGTCATGTAGCCCGGGTGTATGGCGTGGTTTTCCCGGCTTACACCCACCCCCGCCGCGTACGGATCGCTGGACAATGCAAACACATGGCGCCGCGGAGGCGTGGCAAAACGGTTGGCATTGGCAATGGTTTGCAGGCTTACCGTTGATAACGAAAAGATCAGATCAAAGTCTCCGCTGGTAACTTCTTTCGCGATCGCATTCGCCGTACTGATGTCCCCTTGCGCGTTGAACTCGCGCAGTATCATCCGGCCGCCATCGACGTATCCACGCTCTTTGAGCGCCACAAGTGCACCGGTCAAGCCATCGTCGAGGGCAGGGATGGATGTTTGCTGCACGACAGCCACCCGAAGCGGACGGGAACCGCGGGAGCGATTACCGGCACTCGCATTGCGGGAAGCCAGATCGGAATAAAGCAGAATGGCCGCTGACCCAACAATCATCGCCAGTCCGAGGGCGATCTTCTTCAGGACTGAAACCATATGTGTAGGATCCTGTGGGTGGCAGTATGGAAAATTGAGGGGGGACTGATTGTGGACGATACATTAGATGTGGTCTGAATGCAACCACGACAAGCAAGCTGAAGAGGAGGAATTCCGATGACCCAGCGCGAATGGTCAAAAGTCGGCATCGCGGGAATTTAGCTTGTTCCACTTACAGTTTCAGTACCGGCTTCTTCAATTTTCGACCCTTGCCCCAAGGGCGTGCGCGAGTTCCGACGGGTTCGAATTAGCAACACCGGCAATTGCGACGCGCTGTGCAATTGCACTGCTCTTTGAAGGGTCGGAGTTAATCAAAGCGTACCCTCTTCCGAGGTGTCTATAGAGAATCCGGCTCTGTTCATCGTCCAGGAGGACGACGACAGCCTGCACACGTGGAGATCGCAAAACTTCCTTCGGCAGGCTTTTCAACAACTGCACGGCCTCAGGTACTTTATTCGCTCGAACCATCCTTTCCGTCGACTGGAGCGCCGCGTCAGCCTGGCGGAATACGGAATCCCGAGAACTCTGCGCTTGGCTCATCAACATACGCAAAGTTGAGTCTTCTGATTGCGAAACGGCATTTTGCAATAGAGCAATCGCTTCGTTAAAGGCTCCTTCGCCCATCAAGTGCTGCGCTTGCGCCAGGGTATTCCGCTTCGATTGTTCGCGATCATGCTCGGCTGCTTCGTTGCGCGCGAACTGGAGCAGACCGGTGACTTCTTCGCCGGCGAGGTTTTCGGCTTCGCATGCTTCCAGAATATGCACGGCATCGCTAAAGCGGGAAGCCTTCAGGGCGTCGTCAGCTCGTGCAAGGTAGTCGGCCCGGCGCTCGTCAGCGGATAGCTGCTGAATGCGCTCACTGAGTCGAGCCTCAAGCGAAAGAAGTCTCTCGTCGGTTGGCATTTGCTGGCGCGATCTACGAATCAGTTCCAGAGCTTCGCGCGGACGAAGGTCCCTGCACGCCTGAATGGTGCTCTCGACCAGACGGCTGCTTTCCATGTCTCTTAGCCGTCGCTCAACTTGAACGTTGAGCCGGACGAGCGCTGGCTCCGACGGCATGCTGACCATTGCCTGCCTGATTTCCCGCACGCACAGCTCAAGCTGCTCGGCCGAATTCGCAACGGAAGTCTGCTCTTCGAGCTGGGCAATCAGGCCCTTGCGGCGATTCTGCTCGAAACCCGCATTGGCATCTGCCCGCATGCTATGAATCTCTGGGTCCGAAGGATTCAGCTCCTCCACGCGCGCCAATATTTCCAGCGCTCGCTCAAAGCCTCTGCCTTGAAGTTGCCGGCGCGCATCATCAAGAAGAGATCGCGCCTGGGCCTTGCGCTGTACCTGCTCAGCTTCAGCTACCAATGAACTGCATAGTGAGATCAGCTTTGAATTCGCCGTATCGACCTTTAGCGCCTCCTGAGCCGACGCAATTGCAGACTGGTAGTCGCCCTTGCGCCGCGCGTTATCGACCCGGCGCATCAACTCGTCGATCTGCTCCTTCCTCTTCTTTTCATCCTTGAGCTTCTCCAGGAGGGCAAGAAGTTGCGCATTGGCCGAATCGAGTGCAAGCCCTTCCTTTAGAACAGAAATTCCCTCGTCAAATTCCCTGTTTCTGAGGGCTTCTTCTCCTTGAAGGCGAATCTGCTCCAGACGCTCATCGCGCTGTCTCCGCACCAGCTGCCGTTGTACTTCGGAAAGCAACTCGCGCGCCTCGGTGTTCCTGCTTTGGACCTTCAGCACCTGTTGAAGCACAATTCGAGCTCGCGTGAGATCGCGGACCTCAAGAAGCTGTCGCGCCTTGGGAACGAGATCAACCACTTCCTGCTGGCGAAGTTCCTCGATGACGGAGTCTATGTCCGCCGCCATCTCCTCCGCTGTCTGATATCGGTCATCCGGCGACTTGGCCAGTGACTTTTCGACGATTGCCTCGACTCCCGTCGGAATGTAATCGCAAAGAGTGGACAGTGGCGGATACGGCTCGTTCATGATCTTTTGCATGAGCACGTAATCTTCGCCGGTAAACGGAAGTTGCCCGGTCAAGAGTTGATACAGAACGACACCGATGGAGAAGATGTCTGACCGCCCGTCTATGAACTTGTCCTTCAAGCGTTCAGGCGCAATATACGGGACGGTCCCAACAATGTGCCCGGTGCGCGTGAGGCTCAACTCCTGGCTTCGCTTTTCCAATCTTGCGATTCCAAAATCGAGGAGCTTGGAAATGCCGTCCGGCTGCACAAAGATATTCGCGGGCTTCACATCACGATGAATCACGTTGTTAGTGTGCGCGTAGCCAAGAGCAGCGCACATCTCTCCCACGATCCGCAGCCGATCCAATGTGGCCAGCGGACTGTTGTCGCGGATCAGCTTTTCGAGCGAATCTCCCTCGACTCGTTCCATCACGATGTAGGGGATGCCGTTCTCTTCGCCAAGGTCGTACACAATCACGATGTGAGGGTGCTTCAGCCGCGCCGTTTTCCGTCCTTCTTCGTAGAAGCGGGCAAGCATCTCGGGGTCGTCCGCCACTCCCCTGGTGAGAGTCTTGATTGCGACTTCACGACCGAGCTGGTTGTCGAGCGCGCGATAGACAACGCCCATGCCGCCCCTGCCAAGCACCTCCATGACTACGTACTTGCCAATGCGCTTCAACTCATCGGGCTTATCGTTGCTCATGGCGTCTACCTGATTGGCCTTTCTCTACTATTCACCAGCAAGGCATGGCGCGTGTTTCAAGAACATGGTACGTACTTCAAGAATTAGAGCGCGGAACTCGCGCCTTCAATTCGAGGCGGACCCCGGGGGCCGCGTCATTCCCTGCTCAAGCGCCGGGGTCGGCTTGGACGTCGGGTTAATCTCATTCGGGAAGCTCTGGAAATTGAACTGCTCTTTGAGGAAATCCTCGGAGTGCTGGCGTTCACCCAGCTGATCAGGAGGAGCAACATTCAAGTAGCGTATGTAGGCTTCACCGGCGTCGTCGGGGTACCCGTCGTGTTCCCGCCGCTGGCCATCTTCGTAAACCTTGTGTGGAAGCTCGACAATCTTGTCTCGAATCTTTTGAATCAACTCTTCACGGGCTGTGTTTTCGAGCTGGTTCTGCAGTTCTTCCCGATCAGGGATCGTGCCTTCATTCTTGATCTTGTTTGTATCTTCTGCCTTGACCTCGCTAAGCACAACATATTGCTTCCGCTCTTCTTTCGATACCTGAACGGGCTCGCCTTTCTGGTTCCCGAATGCATCGTCAATGCGGAATTGCAGAACTATCCGGTTAATCACGTTGTAAGTCGTCTTTTTGTAGCTGTACGGGCGGAGCACGTCCTCGATGCGGTTCTTCGGCGTCGAGTCCATCTTTGTCCGTACGTCGTCAACTTTCTTCTGCGCAGTTGCAACGCTATTGCTGGCTTCCGTCACAGCCTTCTTGTTTCCCTTTGTTTCCGCGCCTTGCAAGGCCGCCTGCGCCGTGTGCAGTTCTTCCATTGCCGAATCGTATTGCCGGCTCAGTTTGTTCCATTCTTCGCTGGGAATGTCGTGCGTGCCTGCGATGTAGTTAGAGTCGAGCGATTCAATCGTGGGAGGCAGCGAGATGTTATGTTCCAGCACGTCTCCAGCGATAACGAAATCCGGATCAACGTCGGGGTGTGTCGCGTCTCCGGACCGAATTACCTTGACCGGCGTTCCGGGAGTGTCCAGTCCGGCGGCAATCGCACTCTCCATCTGGCTCGCAAATCCTTCACTTTGCCGCTGGGATGTTTGATCGCGAAACTGTACGCGGATGGAGAGCTTGGAATGCATTTCATGCGCTATCGCGGCCACTTTCATCTGGTCGCGCACTGCCTCAAGGTTTGCCGCTTTGTATGCCTCGGCCTCCTTCAAATAGGCCCAGCCGATCTCGGTTCCCGATCCCAGCGGCTTCAGCAAGCTATGCTTGGCCCGATCCAGAAACCATGCACTCAATTCGTCACTCAGGTTCTGAATTCTCACCTGAAAGCCCTGCTTGATGGCGTCGTCCGGAGTCAAATCATAGGCACGCCCCAGGTACCGGTACGCATTTTCGACCGCCTTCTCGTCGCCGATGCCCTTGATCGTGTCGTAAAGCTGGGCGATGTCCTTCGCCTTGTCGGATGCAGCGGTGACATAGTCGGGAGTGAGTCGCTGAATGTCGTCCTTAACGATGCCCTGCTGGCGTACTGGCAGGCTGGTCAACACTTCATAGGCAGGGATGATGTCGTGCTGCAGTTCGAGGCCCTTGCTCTTTTCTAGCGCGGCCTTGGCTGCCTCGTCATCCTGAGCGGCGGCAAATGCCTTTTCCGCACTCTGCAGCGAAGCGCGTGCATCCGGCGTGTCTTTTGCCTTCAGCGCATTCGTATACGCGGCGATCGCTTTCTGCCAATCCTTGGTCGCATCGAGTTCCTGAGCCTCCACAAAGTAGGCGTCGTATGCCGCGTCGAGGACAGCCGAGATCCGCGGCTCTTCCTTCGCGAAACCTCGATAGGGTTGAACGGCCTTGATCGCTTCGTCCCAGCTCTTCTTTTCCGCTGCACCCTGCGCAGTGTGTATGGCGGATTCGAAGGCGTCGTTGTCACGTGCCAGGTCAGATTGCAGCTTGGGGAGCACTGGGATACTCGGATCGATGCTGCCGACCGCCGCTCCGTACCCATTGGCATTCTTAAGGTGAACGTACCCCGGTGATGAAGAAGCGAGAGCCGCCCGATAGGCGTCAAGCTCGCTATGAGCCTTGTCAATCAGCTTCTGAAGTGCCGAATGGATCTCCGTCGCGAGCTTCACTTCGCCTTCCGATCCAGGACGCAATGAATGCGCCATGGTTTGCTGAGCCAGCGCGTTCTTCAGATCGGGGTAGGAAGGCGACGAGCTCGACTCGGATGCCTGATAACTCTTAAGGGCGGTCTCTCCTGCATCGATGCAGAGGGAAGAGAGCGCCTGCTTAGCCGCGTCAGTGTGCGGGGCGGCCGGGTACTTTTCGAGATAAGTCCTCCATCCGGCCTGGTTTCCTATCCTTTCCGCCAGCATGTAATCGGCTCGTTCGACGTCCGGGGCAAGAAGGAACACCACCTTGACGCCCTTTTTCAAGGGCTGCGCGGCCGAGGCATCTGCGGCAGCCTGGGTAATTGCGCGTCCACGCAAATCGGCTGTATCGGCGATCGCAGCCGCGGTAAACGTCGCATTGTGTTCGAACTTTACACCTTCCGGCAACACGCAAACTCCGGCAACTTCGGAAGTGCCATAACGCAGAACACCACCCGCATCGCGCTCCAGGATTCCGCCAGCGACGATTGTCAATTTCGGCATCTTTCCGTAAGCAGATTTGTCGATTTGGCCCGAGTCCATCGAAGCGCAGCTTCTCAGCTCCAGTTTGCCGTTTATTAGGACTTCGGCAAGCTGTACATAGGCCGGGCCGGACGGTCCATCGTAGAGCTCGATTGCGCCGAGTGATGGTCCCTTCGCCTGTGCGACGGGACAGAAAATTCCAAGGCCTGTAATTGCCACAGCCCACATTGCACCAGCGGGAGTTCCCGAGACCCCCCTTGGTTTCATAACTCTAACGGATGTCATAAGATCCCCTTGATAGCGCTCGGACATATTTGTCCCGCGGGCCGCCCGCCCTGTAGGTACGCGATAGTCTTACGGAGTTGCGATCCGGGCAGCATCTCGCCTGCAGGGGGCGGCCAAGGTACCTGAGATGGTGCCCTTTGCGGCCGCTTGCTCTGGCTGCTAAAATACCACCTCCCCCGGCATGGCGCAATAAGATTGCATTCAGGCGCACTGGAGTCGAAAAGGGGCGTCACATAGGCACTATGGCAAAACCAGACAAGAATCGAGTGCCAGGCGAGACGCGCGCGTACGCCACCGCTCCGGGACAGCACCCGTCAGCGGCCTGGCCGTGTGTGGTGAGTGTCTGCCTGTGGGGTGATTTGTCCAAACGATTGGACTGTCGGTACTCGAAAAGCAACTCGCCCCTGGTCGCTATGACTTTGGATGTAACTCGTACTTCAGGCGGCCTCCCGGCGCCCGAGGAAACAGACCTCCTTTCGGCAAGCTTCCCAGATATTAAGTCCGGATTGCTGTCTGCCAGGCGAATTCAATGGGCGATTGAAGGATTGACCGAATACGAACCTTTGAAGGGCGCGGGAGCCAGCATTCTGGTGGACTATATTGACGGTCCGCCCAGATCAGCGGGCCCATTGAATCGCGAATGGGCCCAGAACCTCGATCGCCAACGAGCGAATCCCGGACAGATCTTCCTGAGCCAACGCGTCTGCGAGACCGTGGAAGGGCTGCCGAGCATGTCCCTCGAAGTCCCCAATACCACGGGATTGCGGAGTTGGACTTGGAAGACAGACCAGCCGACGGCGAGCTTCGCAGCAGACGAGCAGGCTGTCTTGGGGATGATCCACGCTGCCGGTCGGAACGATCCCGTCGTGCTCACATCCCCTCGATTGATCCCTGCGCCTTCCTCGAGCACGTCTATCCCCGACCTCAGGCCCATTCAAACTTCCTCCTTGGGACGAGCTGACACCGCAAGTTTCGAAGCGCCGTCGCCGCCTGCGACCAAGTCCATGCGCCTTCCCATCATGATTGGATCGGCTGCAGCCCTCGTTGTGGGTGTGGGATTGGTCTTCTTCTTCAACCACAAGCCTTCAACGCCGGGCGCTTTGCCGGCACAGAGCTCAACGCCTGCCCAAAGCGCAGGGCCCAGTTCCACGCCTCCGGTTCCGGCAGCGCACCCGGGACAGCCGGAAACTCACCGCAAGGCCCCTTCCCTCCTTGATCGACTCGTACCCAAAAAGCCCGCAGTGGAAGAACCGAAGACCGCTACCCCGCCGGTCGAAGCACGTTGCGATCTCACCGACGAAGACATCCAAAGGTCTCTCGCGAGAGCCGACCGCTACATGCACGATGGTGACCTATCCAATGCCAAGGCCGCCTACCTCCATGTCCTTGATTGTCCCGCCTCCAGGGCGAAGGCGCAGGATGGCCTGAGTCGGATTCAGCGCATGGCTGCCCAGAGGGGTTCGCCCAATCCTTAGAAGCATTCGAACCAGATACCTCGCGTTCCTGACAATTGAGATCTGAGTTCGACCCTCATTTTTTCGCATTGACAACACGGTCCGGATCGGTTACTTTGCAATACAAAGTGAGTGCGAGTGACTGACCTCAACAAAGCTCTCGGTGATATCAGCAGCATCCGCAGGCAGATGGCCCGCAGCACGGAGTTCCGCGGCTACGGTCCGGCTACACTTGCCGCAACCGGTCTATTCGCGGTCTCGGCGGCGGCTGCACAAGCTAAATGGCTTTCCGATCCCGTCAGTCACATTGCCGTCTACCTTGCGATCTGGGTCTCGATCGCGATTTTGTCAGCCGCATTGATTGCAACCCAGATGTATGCCCGCACGCGACGCATCCATTCCGGAATGGCCGACGAGATGATTCGCATGGCCGCCGAGCAATTTCTTCCTTCCGCCGTCGCCGGGGCACTCATCACTTTGGTTCTGTTTGTGTATGTTCCGTCCGCACTTTGGATGCTGCCCGGACTTTGGCAAATCACTTTCAGCCTCGGGGTGTTTTCATCTTGCCGCTTCCTGCCGCGCCCCATGGTTGCTGCAGGTGTCTGGTACCTTTTCGCCGGACTGTTTTGCATTGCGCTCGGTGATGCGCGCTCCCTCTCTCCATTGATGATGGGAGTGCCCTACGGAGTGGGCCAACTGTTGGTGGCGGCGGTTTTGCTGTTTAGTCGCCCGGAGGCGGAAGATGAAACCTAAAGCCTCATCCGCCGAAGGCCGCTTTGCTTATGAGGGACTCGACCGCGTCATCCATGAACGCGCGCGACTCAGTGTGCTCACTTCGCTCATCAGTCATCCAAAGGGCGTTACCTTCGGCGATCTCAAGCAGCTGTGCTCGCTCACTGACGGCAATTTGAACCGACACCTCCACGTGCTTGAAGAAGCAAAAATGCTTGAAATAGCGAAGGACTACGACCGCAATCGCCCGCAAACAATATGCCGCATCACGGCTTCTGGACAAAAACGCTATTTGGAGTACCTTGAGACTCTTGAGCAAGTGGTTCGCGATGCCGCCAAGGGCGCCAGGGAAACTACAAAGCCCGCCATTCTGCAGACTGTGTCACCGTTCAAGATCTAGTTTTTTTTGCCCTTCAACTTTGCAATGCAAAGCTAATTGATTTACTGGAGAAATGAAGTGAACGACTCTTCAACCACGCCTTCGAGCTTTCAGTCCCGGATCCAGACCCGATCGATGGGCGTCAAGCTAATCGTCGTGTGTGCCCTGGCTCTGGTCATGAGCATTCCCGCCTTCTTTGTCGATGGCCTGGTGGAGGACCGGACCAGGCGTGCGGCCGACGTCGTTCGCGAAGTCAGCGGGCACGTCGGCGGTCAACAGTCTTTTCTCGGACCTACCCTTGCGATTCCTTACACCATTCCGCCGCAATCGCCCACAGACGTGCCACGCCACGGCATCTACCTGGTGTTCCCAACTCAGGCTTCGGGGACAGTCAAAACGACCACGGAAGAGCGTCGCCGTTCCCTGTTCAAGGTACCGGTATTCCGGGCTGACCTGAAGCTTGACGCAATCTTTGATCTCACTGGAGTTCCCACGGCGGCGCCTCCAGCAGCCGCGCTGGACTGGACTCACGCCGAATTTGTCGTGGGTGTTAGCGATGCTCGCGGTGCTCTCGCCGACGCGACGCTCACCGTCAACGGCAAGACCGCTACTCTGGTTCCTGCCCAGATCGCGGACACCATTTCATTCGGCACAGACCAGAGTCAACATTTCCGTCTTGCACTGTTCGGATCGCCCCTTGGGCCTGTTCCTCAGCCAAGCGCACCGTTTACCGTGTCCGCCACATTGCGCTTTTCCGGCGCCCAGAGAATCGCCGTCCTCGCCTACGGAAAGACAACTCACCTCTCCGTCGACGGCGATTGGCCAAGCCCGGGATTCGACGGCGGGTTCTTGCCAGTGAGCCGCAGCGTTTCACCGCAAGGCTTCTCCGCACAGTGGTCTGTGCCCTTCATCGCTCGGGGTGTCCGCGCTGAAGGAACTCCCGACGCAATCAGCGGAATGGACGGCACTGCGCTCGGGGTCTCGTTCATCGAAGTGGCTGATCCCTATCAATCCGTCAACCGCGCTCTGAAATACGTCCCTCTCTACCTCGGCATGGTGTTTCTTTCCTTCTTCATCTTTGAAGTAACGACCGGAAAGCGAGTTCATCCTGCCCAATACGTCTTGGTTGGGGTTGCACAAATCATTTTCTACCTGCTGTTGCTCTCGCTGGCGGAGCGAATGGGATTCGACTTTGGATTCCTCATTGCCGGCGCGGCCACAGTCGTCCTGCTTTCAGCTAACACGCGTTGGGTCTTCTCGAGCCGGACACAGGCGCTCCGGGCATTGGCCATCTTCTCGATGCTCTATGGCCTGATCTATTTGCTGCTTCGCCTTGAAGACAATGCCCTGCTGATCGGCGCTATCGCCAGCTTCATGGCCGTTGCCGCGGCCATGTACTTTACGCGCTCAATCGACTGGTACAGTTCCATCCCGACAAACGACGCCCCTGGACGCCATAACCCGTCCATAGTCCCTGCAGACCCTTCGTAACTATCCAACTTCGGCGCTGAAGAATCACTACAAGAGAGAGGAAATATTTAGATGAAGACTCACCGCGAAAATGGATTGCACGTTGCCATCATCATGGATGGCAACGGCCGCTGGGCAACGAGACAAGGTTTGCCTCGACTCGCCGGCCATCGAGCGGGCCTTGCTGCTGCGCGCCGTATTGTCGAGCATGCCTCCGATATCGGCATAGCTTGCCTCACGCTTTACGCGTTTTCCGCTGACAATTGGCGTCGCCCTGCGCCGGAGGTCGCAAGCATCTTCTGGTTGCTCCGCGCGTTTCTTCGTCTCGAAACAGACCGCTTGCGCCAGCGTGGAGCGCGGCTGCAGGTCATTGGACGCCGCGACCGGCTACCGCAGAAAGTTCTCACCGTAATCGAGAATTCCGAGTCCGCAACATCTGCGGGGCGTGGTCTCCACCTGCGCGTAGCCATTGACTATTCTTCGCGTGATTCCATCACGCGTGCCGCGTGCGCAAGCGGCCATTCCCTACCGCTCTCTGCCGATTCCCTAGGCGCTTTACTTTCGGAAATGCTCACCGCCGAGAGTGGCGACGTCGACTTGCTCATCCGGACTGGAGGGGAGAAACGACTCTCGGACTTCATGCTTTGGGAATCGGCCTATGCCGAGTTGCTGTTTACCGATCGCATGTGGCCAGACTTTGATGAATCCGACCTGGATGCGGCCGTCGCAGAATTCCATCATCGCGAGCGTCGCTTCGGTGCCGTGCCTGAATCAGTACTTCAAAACGAGACTTGCGTATGAATCATGTTCGCCGCATTCGCATCTGCCTCGCCATCATCATTGCCGGTCTACTCGTCAGCGGCGTCACAGCTTTCCCCCTCGAATCCGAACTTCATTGGCTCGTATCCGCACTTCACAAGAGCATCCTGCTCGGTCTGGTTCAATCCATCCATCTGCTGCCGTGGCTCGAACGCGTCGAGGCCGCGCTTAGCGCCACCAACGATCGCTATTCATTTCTGGCTTATGGCACGGACTGGCTGGCATTCGCTCACCTTGTCATTGCCATCGCGTTCATTGGCCCATATATCGATCCCGTCCGCAACAAATGGATAATCACCTTCGGTCTCATCGCATGCGCCAGCGTGATCCCCCTCGCCCTCATCGCGGGCCAGGTCCGCGGCATACCGCTCCCGTGGCGCCTTGTCGATTGCAGCTTCGGAGTCTTCGGCAGCATTCCACTATGGATTTGCCTGAAGTCAATACAGGCGATCGAACAATCTCAACGCTGAGCGCGTGCCCATCGAATCATGCGACGACCCTCGCGAGTTTGGTAATCCGTCCGGTCTTATTCCAGTCCGAAATGTAGATATTGCCATCCGGATCCACATAGCATCCATGCGCCGCAGTGAACGATGCGGCCGCGATTGCGTGCGGATCAACGTCGTAATTCGCCCATTGCGCCTTCATTGGATTGTCCCCAAGGAAGGCCACGGGCGCATTGTCCTTATCGAGAATGACAACCCTGCCCTCCAATTCAGACACGACAGCGTAGTCGCCCCAAAAGCTCACCTGGCATGGGCGCCTCAAATGTTGCGTGACCGTGCCCACGAACTTTCCATCGAAATCGAAGTGGCACAATCTGCGGTTTTCGCGGTCGCAGACTAATAACATTGGCTGGTCGTACCGTGTATCGACGGCCAGTCCATGGCTGCAGTCGAACAAGCCGTCGGTCTTGCCCTTGCCGGCATAGCTCGCCTTGTATTGGCCGTTGCGATCAAACCGAAACACACGCGAATCGCCATAGCCGTTTGCAATCAAGATCGATCCGTCGGGCCCCGGCACAGCGGCCGTGATGCGCCATTCGTTTGGAGCCTTGAAGCCGGCTTCCGGCGGTGCCGTGATTCGCTGCACAACGGTCCCGTCGGTCTTCAGTTTCACGAAGAGCCAATTGGCCTCCGGCGTGCCCTTCTGTACGGTTGTGTAGAAATACTCTTCTCCAGACTCGACAGTGTGAACCATCGAATGAATCTCCGGAAACTCCGACGCGATGGTCTTGATAAATGCCCCATCGGGCGTGTACACGATGACCCCCGTGCTGCTCTGCGTGCTCACGTAAATGCGTCCGGCTTGGTCTCTTGCAATGGCACCATGCGTTCCGCCGAACGTAATGTTGGCGGGCGGCGCTCC
>JANXQR010000280.1 GCA_025353435.1 Acidobacteriota bacterium
GAACAAGGTGACTCAATCTCTCACGGTGCCGAGAGCGCATCAAATACAAAGTTGATCCACGCGTTCGAAGCATCCTGACGGTTGCCGATAGTAGTCACCGGCTCAAAATCGGCGGCTTGACAGCGGGCTCCCAAGCCGGAATGGAACCCGTCTAGGTTGTGACGTTGCCTTGGTGTGCACGAACTGGACCAGCCGGATCCTGCCGCGAATGCCGACTCCAAACGGAGTTGAATTGTTGAATTCTCCCAAAGCTGGACTACTGCTTCTCCAGATCGATGCTTTCGTATTCGTGGCGCGCGATCGCGCTGCGGATCTGTGTCGGTGTCTTTCCCAACTTGGTCTGCTGGTAGGCGAAGAGGGCTTCTTTCGCGCAGATGTCGCACCGAGTCCCATGAAGTGTTTCAAAGCAACTGCGCAGGCTGGTATGGCCGACAGAACGGTCGCAGCGGCAATTGCAGGGCAATTGGTAGAGCACGTTCCCCACCTTGGCCGCCTGCTGGTAAACATGGACTTGCCAAGGGTAACGAAAATTCTCGCCCGTCAGCTCGGCGCCTGCCAGAATGGGCGGCAAGGCGCTCACTTTGAGAGGGGCAGAAGGATGATAAGCAGCAACATCGTCGGCAGGACTCGACCACTGCGCATAGCTGGCTGCAGTCACGGTTGCGACTGCCAAACCGGCAAACAAGCAACATTTGAACTTAATTTTCACGAAACAATCTCCTAAGATGGCACATTTACGTGGAAAAACAAAGTGCAGTTGACAAATCGATCCACTGACCGACACTGAGCCGCCTACGGCAGATGAAGCGGACCCATCTCAAGCCGCAGACCTGGTTTTAACCGCAGTCCGGAGTTGAATTCGAGTTCGGATACGGGCACCTATCGGCACGGATTCCAGGCGGAACGAGTTCCTGCCCTCCAGAATCATTGCCAGACAAACCGGAGTTCGATCACGGGTTCTATGCATGTGCTCGTTTCGAGCCAGGCGCAAGGGCGGGGATAGTAAATTTCAGGCTGGCCCTCCCAGAAGTCAGGCGCCAGTCCCCACTGGATCCAGAGGTGATCCAACTGCATTCGATGACCGGGATGTCCTTGGAGAAATACCGACGCATATTCTTTGTGCCGACAAATAGCCCGCTGATACCGTGGCCTCGGCTTTGCGCTCTGACGATCATATGCACCTGCCCTCAAAATTGGGTGGTCCGCCGCTGGCGGGCCGCGTGGCGCGTCCTACTTCGACTTGCCTCCATGCACTCTTACAACTCATGCTGCCTGATCAGGGGCACTTCCTCATCATCTGCGCCATGGCCTGCTCATGTTGAGTGAGGACATAAGCCACTTCCTTCAGGGCTTCTCGGTGCAAGTCGAGGATATGCCC
>JANXQR010000196.1 GCA_025353435.1 Acidobacteriota bacterium
GCAATGAGGCCCTTCCAAGCATCGATGCGCTCGGGATGCGCCGTGAGCACCTGGCGATAGATTGCGTAGGCCTGATCAGTATTACCGCGCTGCAATTGCAGCTCGCGGCCATTTACCTGCAGCGCGGTAATACTGATCAGGCCTACGCAATCTATCGCCAGGTGCTCACGGCGCATCCCGAGCGCATCGATGCTTGGAAGGGCCTCATTGCCACTTTGCAGGCTACCAACCACACCAACGAAGCGCTTCAGGAACTAGCGTTCATCCCGGTTCCGGTGCGCGCGCAACTCGACGCCGATCCGGAATTCGTCCAGACTGAAGCCAGTCTCTACGCCTCTGCCGGCGACGTGGCCCATGCCACCGAGTACATGAATCGCGTCATGCGCCACTACGCGGAGCTCGGCGCTCCGGAGCCGGCCGATCTCGCCATTCAGAATTCGTGGATTCTCTACAACACCAAGAACGATCGCGCCCTCTACCCAGCGTTGATGCGCCTCGGCGGCCGCCAGGATCTCACCATCCCGCAGCGCGAAGTGATTCAGACCATCTGGGCAAACTGGGCAGTGCGCCGCGCCGGCACCGCCATCGATAACGACGACAACGATCGTGCCGTCGAGATTCTTGAAGCCGCTGCAGCGGCCTTCCCTGACAACGTTGAAGTGCGGCGCGTTCTTGCTGGCGGCTATCTCAAGACCGGCGAAACTCGTCTCGCCCTCCAGATCTACAAGAGCCTGCCCACGCAGGACGCCAGCGCAGCCGACTTCCAGGGTGCCATCGGCGCCGCGCTCGCCGCCGGAGACAAGACGCAGGCTGAAACCTGGCTCCGCGAGGCTCTCGATCGTTACCCGCAGGACTATCACATCCTGGGCCTTGCAGCTCGCTTTGAGCAGGCCCGTGGCGATAACCAGCGCGCCGCCGACTTCTGGCGCGCCTCCATCGCCGCCATGCCACAGGGCACCCCGACTGACCGCCTGGCTCACGACCTCGCCTATCCCGACGTAAACACCAAGCCTCATACGGCGCGCACCGCTACCGATCTGGCACGACTGCTCGATCCCGCTTACGCAGCGGCAAATGAACCGTTCGCAAAGACCGTCAAGCTGCCGCCGCTTCCCGCTTACGGTCCAGATCCATACTTGGGCACCGCTCCCGTTGTGTTAGGCGGCCAACAGACAACCATCGCGCGCCAGACCGCCCTGCCAAGTGCTCCGTCAACTACCCGCGAGAGGGTGCCGCGAAGCGAGCTGAACCTGCCGCCAACACCTGCGCGCGCACCGGCTTCCTCGACCCAGGGACTTTCCGCGCCTCCCACCGCGGCTCAAAATTCCACTCCCACAACCGGCCGTAGGCGCAATCGCAAATCCGCGCCAAATGGATCAGCGAGTCCCGGCTACACCGGCCAGATGACTCTTCCGCCCACAGAAGAGAACATCACTACCACGGAGCCTTCCGCGCCATACCGGCCTCAAGTCCAGGTGCCAATCCAGATTCCGCCACAGGCCCCAGTGCAAACACCATCTCTGACACCGGACCCGCAGCCAGTCTTTATTCCATCGCCGCAGCAGACCGAGCCGGGCACTCAATCCCAACCGACAAACCCGCAGACGCAACAGCCGGCTCCGCAATTCAATCCAGCGCCGTCCGTTCAAGTCCCCGTAACGCCTCCGGCCCAACAGCAGACTCCGCCATCGATTTACATTCCTTCGCCGCAGTCCGCAAACAGGCCGCCCGACACCGGTACCAAGCCGGCACTGCGCATTTCTTCGCAGCCTATGGATGCAAACGCGGCGCAAGTGCAAGCCTTGTTTGCCGATCAGACTGACGGCCAGCTCACGCAAGGATCGGCAGCCCAGATTCGCAGCCTGGGCAACGCTCCCGTAACAGTTCCCAAGGCCACAAATCCCAACACCCAGACGGCCGCAAACGCGCCCCCGGTTCACCCCGTCTGGAGTGACACCCAATACACCCCATCCGCGCAGGAAGCCGCCACCGGAGCCTATTCCGCCCCGAAGGGGCAAAACCGGAACGCCACGCAGCCCAGCCAGACACAGCAGCCCATTCAGCAGAATACGCAGCCGAGTAATCCCACTCCCTCTACAGGGAAAAAGAAGAAATCCAGCCAATCAGGCCCCACCGTTCCCACCCTGGTTACCGCGCCCAACACTGACCAGACGGGCCCGGTTCAGCCGCCCGAGCAGCAGCCCGTCAATCCCGCAGCCGCCCAGCCCGGTATCTCCGACGAGGAACTTGAGCAGCGCAGTCTGCCCCCCCTCCGCGGTCCCTGGGTCAAGGTTCAGCGCCAGCCACAGGTGGTCAGTCCCCGCGACGAGGCCGAGGCGCAGTTGCGCTCCCTCGAAAGCGGCTACAGCGGCTGGATGGGCGGCGCCGGGAGCTTCAACTATCGCAGCGGCGATCTTGGCTACGACCGCCTTGCCTCTCTCGAAGCGCCCTTCGAATTCTCAGCGCCCCTCGGCTACCACGCGCGGTTCACCATCCTCGCCAAGCCTGTGTTCCTTGACTCCGGACAGGCAGACGGCACCAGCGTCATTACGGTTCAAGAATCCACCACCTCCGGCCGCTCTCTCGTCACCATCCCCACGCCCCTGGGAACCGACACCAACACCGGACCCGTCGCTGGAACCACGACCACTCCCACGCCTCCGGCACAACAAAATGCGGCGGGCGTTGCTGGAGAGATCCAACTTGCCTTCCCCCAACTTGCCATTTCAGCGGGATACACGCCGCTCGGCTTCCTCGTTTCCAACTGGAATGCCCGTGTCAATTTCCGACCCGGAAACGGCCCATTCAGCTTCGCGTTCAGCCGTGACTCCGTAAAGGACACGCAGCTCTCCTACGCCGGACTCCGCGATCCCGGAACCGCTTCGCTCAGCTTTCCAGGCACCATCTGGGGCGGCGTTATGGCCAACCAGGGCAACGTGCAATTTGCACGCGGTGACGCCCTGTCCGGCTTCTACGCCGGCGTCGGCGGACAATACCTCACCGGTTATCAGGTCGAGTCCAACACCCGCTTCGACGGCTCAGGCGGCGCTTACTGGCGTGTTAAAGCCATTCCGGAATACGGAAACCTCAGCATCGGCGCCAACTTCTTCGGCATGCACTACGCCCACAACGAGCAGGCCTATACCTTCGGCATGGGCGGCTACTTCAGCCCGCAGGCTTACTTCCTGGCCAACATTCCCATCACTTGGTCCGGCCATTACATGACCCGCTGGCACTACGAAGTTCTCACCGGCCTCGGCGTTCAGGCCTTCCAGCAGGATTCAGCCCCGCTGTTCCCGCTGCCCGGCCAAAAGGCCAGCGAAATCGGCCTTAACAACGCCGCGCTCCCAGCGCTCACCAGCGTCGGTGCCAACTACAATCTGCGCGGCAACGTCTCCTATCAAATCGGCCCCCACTGGTTCGCCGGCGGATTTGTCAGCGCCAACAACTCCCGCAACTACGCCACCGTTTCGGCAGGGTTTTCGATTCACTACATGTTCCGGGCCCAGCCCTCCGCCGTCATTTCGCCCACTGGCCTCTTCTCGAATGAGGGCCTCCGCCCCTTCACCGTTCCATAGCCTCGCAATTCAAAAAATTTCGCCCTGGATCACAAGCGATGGCAGCGGGCCGAACGGTCCCCTGTCGCATCATTCCCAAAATGAGTGATCTCCAAATCTGACCGCGACACAACTCCGCACCTTGTTCTCGGCATCTACCCATGCAAACTAGGCACGCCCTGGCACGCCTCGGGCACGCCATTCTGTGAAGTCCCCCCATGGGGCGGGTCAATGCTTGGTAAATTCCGAGGTGCTTCTTTTGCCCAGTCTCATGCGAAATTCCACGGTCCGCGCGACCCTCTCTTCCATTTTTCAGGCTGTGCAGGGCAGGTTGGGCGTCAGTGTTGTGCCATCTCACTTCTATTTTCCGGTGCCCAAACTCAAGTCATTTCAAGACAAGGACTGGAAAGCCTGCCGTCCTTGCGCAGGAATTGACTTCCGGCTTTCTGAACAGATCGATCGCCTCCATTCCGATCTGCTTCCCTTCGCCGAGGAGTGGACATTCCCTGAATTCGCTAACGGGGACGCCCACAAATTCCACTTTAATAATGGGTTCTTCGAGCGCGTCGACGCCGAAGTGGCCTACTCCTTTATCCGCCACCGCAAGCCCAGGCGCATCATCGAGATCGGCAGCGGCAACAGCACCCTCATCATGTCCACGGCCATTCGCAAGAACCAGGCCGAGGGTTTCCCCTGCGACCTTACCAGCATCGAACCGTATCCGGCGCCTTTCCTCAAAGACGGCCTCAACGGCCTGACCCGGCTCATCGAAAAGCCTGTCCAGCAGGTTCCCCTTGACGTCTTTAAGGCCCTCGGCAAGGGCGACATTCTCTTCATCGACTCAAGCCATGTCGTTGCAATGGACAGTGACGTCCTTTACGAAATTCTCCAGATCCTGCCCCATGTGGCGCCCGGTGTCCTTATCCACATCCACGACATCTTTACCCCCCTCGACTATCCCGAAAAGTTCGTCATGACCAACCTCTGCTTCTGGGGTGAGCAGTACTTGCTCGAGTCCTTCCTGGCCTACAACTCCAGTTTCAAAGTCATTTGGGCGTCCAGCGCCATGCAGCAGTTCCACCCCGACATCCTCCGCGACGCCTTTCCGGGATGGCAGGGCAGCTTTGAGCGCATGCCCGCTGGGCTGAAGGTCTTCACCCCCACCCTCGACAACAGGAACGTTATGCCTTGCAGCTGCTGGATCGAAAGACTTTAAACCCACCCGACCCCGAAATAACCCGTTCAGCAAGGCCAACGGGCGATGGATACCCCCATCGCCCTTTTCCTTTTTAATTTCTCCTCATCCACCATCGATATGCATAATCCAGGCCGATTTGCTGGCCTGACCCTATAAATCAATAAAATCAATAAAAGCTATTGCAATAATAGATAAAATGAATTACAGTCATCTTGCATTTAAGAAAAGGTTCCACAATCATGACCTCCGACCCAAAATCCGGTACCGACTGGCAGGAACTCCTCCGCATTGCCCAGGGCACCTCGCTCATCGTCGAGCGCGTCCGCATCCCGGAGAAGGGAATTGCCGTCGAAGGCACCTTCGTCCTGCCGCAACTATCCCGCCTCAGCCTCGAAGACCAGGTCTTCATCACCGCCTTCATTCGCTCCCACGGTTCAATCAAGGAGATGGAGCAGGTCTTCGGCGTCAGCTACCCAACCATCAAGGCCCGGCTGAACCGCATCGCCGGCCAACTCGACTTCATCGAAACCGACCCATTGCCCTCTCGCACCGAGGTTCTCGAACGCCTCAACAGCGGC
>JANXQR010000310.1 GCA_025353435.1 Acidobacteriota bacterium
GTCCGATTCCTAGGAGCAAAATTGGCGACGAGCCTAAGAAAGTGGTCACGTTGATCACTCCGTATCGGGATTGGGAAGAATGACATCTCGAATAAGCCCGTTCATCTCCACACAGGCAGAGATAAACTGCCGGAGTGTCCTGCGCGAGGATCCAAAAGTTTCAAATTCCTCATGGGACAAACCGTTTTCAGCGTAGGCGCGCTGAAAGTCTGGGAATTTGCTCATGAGTGTGTCAACAATTCGCACGTCAACGGGATCATCCATCCGCGGAACCACTGCGATATCGCTTGCGGTGTATCGGCGTTGCCATGAGCAGGGTGGTGAGATCACGACATCTCCTCCGATGAACTCGCTCCAGTGCATGTGATTGCGAAACGCTGCCGAGAGGAGCCGCAACCGGTATCCGCGCTCCCGGTAGAGCTTGTAGGCTTTTTTGAAAACCGCTACACCCGCCCACTCGAGGTATCCCGGGTCTACCGAGAGGTTGTGCTTCTCCATCAACACCTTGAGCCAATCGTCAAGTCTGCCCACCATGATTGTGCAAACCGGGCCCATAGTGGCAATCTCCAATCCTGCCGCTTCCCTACGTGTAAGGCCCCTTTCTACGGCCTCAGCAACAGCTATCACCTGCGGCAGTGTGAAGCTGACAGTGGCGTTTATGCTAATTCCCCGGAACGTCGCCTCTTCAATCGCAAGGATGCCAGCCGCGGTTGCAGCAATCTTGACGATCATGTTCGGTGCAAGCTGACTGAAGCGGTCCGCCTGAGCAAGAATCGCGTCTGCATTGTGATAAAGCCTGGGGTCTGTTTGGATAGAGAGACGGCCATTGCGGCCCTTCTCCCGATGGAAGATCGGCTCGAGTAAACGTGCCGCATTTACTGACATCTCTTCTACGATCATCCAAGCGATCTGATCTTCAGTCGCCTGCGGATGGCTTTGTGCCATTTCCCGAATGCGCCCCTTCCAGTGATGCATCTCTTGCTTCAGAACGGAGACAGCAATCGATGGGTTACAGGTTGCTCCCACGGCTCCGTGCTCAATGGAATATGTAAGCTCTTCGATGGCTGCCGAATCATTCCATAGGCATGTAGGCGTCGTCTCGGTCATCTGAGACAGCGGACTCTTGAATTTGGGTTGCGATGCAACCTGACTCATACATCCTCCGCCGATACACACGTGTGCAATAAGTCGATGCGGGAACCCTAGAACGCTCTGGTTTGGATTGTCAAGGACTATTTCAGGAGACGGAATGGGTGCGTGACGGGTAATCATGATTATCGCGAAGACTAGTCCATCTGCCTAGCAATGGGCTCTCCTCCTTTGTGATTAGCCGGGCAATCGTGCATGCGGAGGAGGATGCAAGAGGTGTGGGGCCATCGGGTAATCACATTCGAAGAACTCGCGCGTTAAAGTTCGAATATCAAAGGAAGAGTGCCCGCACTGATTAACAAGCTTCTCAGCAACATCCAGAGGATCTGCTTTTTGTTGTCGCAAGCCGTCGAAAACTGCCAATCTGCCGAATCTGACGGAGAACAGTCTGCATTGCACTCTTGACAATTTAATAACCAGAGAGAGAGTATTAGCCGATGCAAACGTGTGCATTCCTTGATTCGCAACCAAACGTCTTGTTTTGAGTGCGCGCAACAGTCGAGCCGTCATGCTGAATGCCGCCAACTGGATGAGCAAGGAGAGACCGTGAGTAGATTACTTATAGGCGCAAAAGTCATTGAAAATCGGATCGATGACTTCGGCTTTGAGTATTTGTCCTTCGCTTCCCGAAAGCTCGTGGCTGGAGAGGAGTATAGCGGTGAAACGGGGGACAATGAACTTGCCATCGTTTTGCTTGGCGGAGTTTGTTCGGTGCGCAGCTCTTCGGGTACATGGAGAGGCTTCGGTGGACGAGCTACGGTTTTTGATGGTCTCCCCTATACGTTGTATCTCCCGTTGAACACATCGTTCGCGGTAAGCGCGGATACGGATTGCGACCTGGCTTTCTGTTATAGCCGGGCGGAAAGAGCCTTTCCCGCCCATCTGGTAACGCCCGTCGAGGTGGGCATTGAGATCCGGGGCGGCGGCAACGCAACGCGGCAGATCAACAGTATGTTGCCTCCAGATTTCCCTGCCCACAGGCTGATTGTGGTTGAAGTGTTTACCCCGGCAGGCAGTTGGTCAAGCTTTCCTCCGCACAAACACGATGTGCACAATCCTCCTGACGAAGTGGACTTGGAGGAAATCTATTATTATCGCGTGGATCGGCCGGAAGGGTTCGCGGTCCAAAAGGTTTACACGGCGGATCGGCGAATTGACGAAACGATCACCGTTCGCAGTGGCGAGTTGGTCCTTGTGCCTGAGGGATATCATCCGGTTGTTGCCGCGCACGGCTATAACGTGTATTACCTAAATGCGCTGGCAGGTTCGGCGCGCTCATTGGCGGCTTCGGACGATCCCGACTATGCGTGGGTAAGAAGCACTTGGAGCGAGAAGGATCCGCGTGTGCCGTTGGTGAAGAGATGACCGAAATGAAGTTGCGCCGCATGACGATGGCCCAGGCGTTGATCTCTTTTTTGAAGAATCAGTATGTTGAGCGGGACGGTCATGAGCATGCTTTTTTTGCTGGCGTGCTGGGCATCTTTGGCCACGGTAATGTGGCTGGGATTGGGCAGGCCTTGCAACAGAATCCAGACCTTCCCTATATTCCAGTGCGAAACGAACAATCGGGAGTGCATCTGGCGGCGGCGTTCGCCAAGGCTAGCAACCGCTTGCGCGCCTTTGCGTGCACTTCGTCCATTGGGCCCGGTGCGACCAATATGGTCACCGGAGCGGCGCTCGCAACGATCAATCGCTTGCCGGTTCTCTTGCTCCCGGGTGATATCTTTGCTCGCCGCAACGTGGCGCCGGTATTACAACAACTCGAGTCTTCGTCGACGCAGGACATAGGCGTCAACGACTGCTTCAAGCCGGTCTCGCGCTATTGGGATCGTATTTACAGGCCCGAACAGCTGATTACGGCGTTGCCGGAAGTGATGCGTGTGCTCACGTCACCATCGGATTGCGGCGCCGTGACCCTGGCGCTGCCGCAGGACGTACAGGCAGAAGCATGCGACTATCCAGAAGAGTTGTTCCGCAAGCGCGTGTGGCTGATTCGTCGCGGGCAGGCGGACACTGTCTCGCTCGCACGGGCGGTCGAGGCAATCCGCGCAAGTAGCCGTCCCCTGATTGTTGCGGGAGGTGGCGTATTGATGAGCGAAGCTTCGGATACACTCGCCAGCTTCGCTTCAAAGAGCGGCATTCCAGTGGGAGAGACACAGGCAGGTAAAGGCTCTCTGGCATGGGATCATCCGCAATCGATGGGCGCGATCGGGGCAACTGGAACGCTTGCAGCCAACCGTCTGGCGCACGATGCTGATCTTGTGATAGGCATCGGCACCCGCTACTCCGATTTCACATCGGCATCGATGACCGCTTTTCAGAATCCCGCGGTTCGTTTCGTCAATATCAACACGGCCGATTTCGATGCCTATAAGACCGGCGCCATTCCCGTTGTGGCAGATGCGCGGATCACGTTGCAGCAAATTGGCGAGTCGTTGACAGAGTACAGAGTATGCGCGGAGTATGCAGCTGACATTGCTGGGCTCAAGGAGAAGTGGGAGGCCGAGGTTGACCGGCTGTTCCACCTCGGTAACCCTGGACAACCGGCTCAGTGCGAGGTCATTGGCGCCATCTGGGAGTGTTCCGGGCCGCGGGACGTGATTCTGTCGGCTGCGGGCAGTCACCCTGGCGACCTTCACAAGTTGTGGCGCACTCGAACTCCAAATGGCTATCACATGGAGTACGGATACTCCTGCATGGGATACGAGATTCCTGGGGCGATGGGGGCGAAGATGGCCGATCCGACCCGCGAGGTCTATGCATTTGTGGGCGACGGCACTTATCTAATGATGCCGAGCGAGATTGTAACGTCGG
>JANXQR010000329.1 GCA_025353435.1 Acidobacteriota bacterium
TGACAAAATTATTCAAGGGAAATGGTGGACCGATCCGAATGCGCAACAAGTAGCGATAGGCCAGGGCTTCGCGCAGCGGCTTCACCTCGGAATCGGCTCGTCCGTTGAACTCGAAACGAGTGTCAATGGAATTCACAAGCTTACTGTCGCCGCGATCTTCCGTGCGGACGAGCAACACCTTGGTGGCCGCGCTCCTTTCGTGCTGCCCTCAGGCCAGCTGAAAGGCGAGGTAGCCACCTGGTACGGCGGCGCGCACATTGATCCCAAACAGGTGGGCTCCATCGAACGCGCGCTCTTCGCAGCGTATCCCACGATCACGGTTATTAACATTGCCGACGTGCTGCTGCGCATCGAAACCGTGGTCGATCAGATCACCTTTGTCATCCGGTTTCTGGCCGGCTTCTCCATCTTTGCGGGACTGACCATCCTTGCTTCGTCGATAGCCAGCACGCGGTTCCGGCGCATGCGCGAGGCCGTCGTTCTCAAGACGCTGGGCGCAACACGCATGCGCATTGTGCGCACCTTCAGTGTGGAGTTCAGTGTTCTGGGATTGCTGGCCGGCGCCGTCGGAGTGGTGTTCGCCAACTTGCTTACGCGGGTGCTGCTCGACCGGATGAAGGTCGGCTTCCACATCGAGTGGCTGGCCACGCTGGTTGCGCTCGTGGGCACGGCGGTTCTGGCAACTGCTACTGGTTGGATCGCGAGCTATCGCATACTCGGCCTTCGCCCGCTTGAAGTGCTGCGCGAAGAGTAGCGGGCGCGGTGGTCTTCAACAGGCCCCGGTTACTGTGTGATGCCGAGTTGAGTCAGCATGAAAGCGTAGCGGCGATCGCTTTCGCGAACTCGGTCATAACGGCCGCTTGAGCCTCCGTGACCTCCATGCATGTTGATGAAGAAGACCAGCGGATTCTTGTCGGTCTTGAGAGCGCGCAGCTTGGCCACGTATTTTGAAGGCTCCCAGTACATGACCTGTGAGTCATCAAACGAGGTCTGCACAAGTATGGCCGGATAGGACTTTGCAGCAACATTGTCGTACGGCGAATAAGTGAGCATGTAATCGAATGCAGCCTTCTCGTTGGGATTGCCCCACTCTTCGTATTCCCCAACGGTGAGTGGCAGGGTGGCATCGAGCATGGTATTCATCACGTCGACGAAGGGAACCTCGCAGAGGACGACGTTGAACAGGTCCGGGCGCATGTTGGTGACGGCGCCCATCAGCAATCCGCCGGCGCTTCCACCTTCAATGCCCACCAGGCCAGGCTTGCCGTATCCCTTGGCGAGCAGGCCATCGGTGGCGTCAATGAAGTCAGTGAAAGTATTTCTTTTGGTCATCATTTTCCCGGCATCGTGCCAGGCTTCGCCCATTTCGCCGCCGCCGCGAATGTGTGCCACTGTGGTCACGACTCCGCGGTCGAGGAGAGGAAGCTCGTTGACCGAGAAGGTGTCGGGCATGGTGATTCCATAAGAGCCGTAGCCGTAGACAAAGAGCGGGTTCTGGCCCGGCTTGAACTTGTCCTTGCGATAGACGACGGTGACGGGGATGCCGGTCCCGTCCTTTGCCGGAAGAAAGAGCCGCTCGACCGTGTAGCGGGACTTGTCGTAACCGCCGGGGACTTCCTGCTGCTTGAGGAGAGTTGATGCTTGGGACTTGACATTGTATTCGAAGGTGGAGCTGGGCGTGATGGGCGATTGGTAGCTGTAGCGAAACGTGCCGGTGTCGAATTCGGCATTGGTAGAGGAACTCAGGAAGTAAGCGGGCTCGGGAACTTCGATGGTGTGCGTCTCAGTGGCTCCGAACTGATTGACGCGAAGCACCGGCAGGCCCTTGATGCGCTCCGTGACCACGTAGAAATCCTTGAACACCTCAACATCTTCAAGGGGCACGTCTTTGCGGGCGGCTATCAATTCGGTCCAATGCGCCTTGCCAAGTGAGGTGACCGGTACGGAGACGAGCCGGTAACTCGGGTCGGTATCGTTGACGCGAATATAAAGGGTTCCGTTGCCTTCGCTGATGTCGTAGCGGACACCTTCCTTGCGTGGCTCGACGACGGTCCACTCGGCAGTGGGCGCGTCGGCCGGGATGAAGCGAGATTCGCTTGTGACGTGGCTGCCGGAGTCTAGCCAGATATATTTGCGATCGCGGCTGCGGGAGACGTAAACGTCGTAGCGTTCATCCTTCTCGTTAAAGATGACAGGGTCGGCCTTGGCATCAGTTCCAAGTACATGCCGATAGGCCAGATCGCCGCGTTTCGTCGTCGCGTCCTCTGTTGTGTAGAAAAGGGTCTTGTTGTCGGCCGCCCAGACCAGGGAATCAATGCGCTCCGCGGTGTCCGGAAGCAACTTGCCGGTGCGCAGGTCTTTGATGTGGAGCCGATACTGGCGGAAGCCGACGTTGTCAGTGGAATAGGCGAGGAGGTACCCGTCGTCGCTGATCGCGAATGAGCCCAGCGACATGAACTTCTCGCCCTTCGCCAAGTCATTCACGTCCAGAATGATTTCCTCGGGAGCGTCGAGTGTCCCCTTCTTGCGGCATAGAGTCGTGTACTGTTTCCCCTCTTCGGTGCGCGAGTAGTACCAATAGCCGAGCAGGTGATAGGGCACCGACGTGTCGGTCTGCTTGATGTGGCTGAGGGTCTCGGTGTAGAGGGCCTCGGCAAACGGCTTTTGCCCGGCGGTGAACTGCTCGGCGTAAGCATTCTCGGCTTCGAGATAGGCATGGACTTTGGGATCGGTACGGTTGCGGAGCCACGCATAGTCATCGACGAGGACGGCGCCGTTGATTGGCTTTTCAGTATGGATCTTCTCGGCAATTGGGGGAGCGGGAGCCGGGGAAACCTGGGCCCGCTGAAGGGCAGGGACGAGGAGCAGGATTGTCGGGAAGATCCAGGCAGTTCGCATGGCGGGATTGTAAGGCAATCGAGCGTGGAGGACATCTACTTTCTTGATCAAGTTGATATCTATTTTGTTTGATGGGGGCGAGCGTCGGAATCGTATGCCGGGTCGTGAGCTATATCGAGCAGACAGGGGGGATTCATTGCTCTACGGTGGGCCAGAAGGAAAAAGGTAACAAATGAGAGATGAAATTGTGGAAGGAACTCCCCGGACGTATTCAGGCCCACTGTTAGCGGCGATTGCGGTGGCGATGCTTTTGGGTTTGGGCGCAATGATCTGGAGCTTTACGTTAAGCAGCAGACTTGCGGATCAGCAGGTGGCCCTGGCGAATGTCGCAGCGCAGAACGCCAAGGTAGTTGCAGCGCAGCAGGATACCGATACGCGACTCAATGCGGCCACCGACGAGCTGAAAACTTCGCTTGGCTTGACGCAGAAACAACTGGATGCTCGTGCGGCGGCGCTGCAGGTCCGCGAGGTTCGCGGCGAGCGGACAACGGCCAAGCTGGCAACCGAGCAACAAAAGACTGCGGGGCAGGTGGCGGAGGTTTCGACCGCCGTGACCGGAGTCAAGACCGATGTTGCGAAAACTCAGAGTGACTTGGCCGAGACCAACAATCAGTTGACTTCGATGAAGGGTGATCTAAACGGCCACAGCACCCAGATTGCCCGGAATGCCGACGAGTTGGAGATTCTGAAGCACAAGGGCGACCGGAATTATTACGAGTTCACCCTGGTGAAGGGGCTCAAGAAGCAGGTGGGAACCGTGAGCCTGGTACTGAAGAAAGCTGACTCGAAGCGGAGCAAATACACCATCACCGTTTTCTCTGACGACAAGCAGTATGAAAAGAAAGACAAGAGCCTGAACGAGCCGCTCCAGTTTTACAGTGGCAAGACTCCGATGTTGTTTGAAATTGTGGTCAACAATGTAACCGCCAAAAACACCGTGACAGGGTATCTGTCTTCCCCTAAGGGCGCTCCGGAGCCAGGGGTTGTTGCCGAGCGGTAGAGCGACCAGCACAGTTTTACTTGATCACCGAGAATTCCTCAGCACGGAATCTGTTGCGAAGGCGGGCGTGGAAGTCCGTGCCCGCCTTCGCAGCCCACAATCTCCCGGTATCAGTAGGAACGGCGCCGCTCCAGCGCCACCGACGTCTAATGCGGATCGTCCTCAGGCCTTGTGTTTGCTCGAAAGCGTTTCGTCGTTCCACAGCGCCACACCGCCCAGCAGACCGGTCTCATTGGACACGATGGTCACATGCTCAGGCAGCTCAAAGTCGATCTTCTTGGCATTGCCGCCGCCCAAATAAAGATGGTCCCAGTTGAAGGTGTTTGCTGTTTGGGCAATCATCTCCTGCACGTGCTTGTTCCAACGCTTCTTGCCATACTTGTCCAGCCCGCGGCGCCCGATGTAGTCCTCGTAGGTGTACTTCTTCCAGGGGTGATGGCCGAGTTCGAGCCCTGGACAGAGCCGGCCAGAAGTGAAGAGTGAGTTGCCCATTCCGGTGCCCAGCGTGATGACCATTTCCACGCCCACGCCTTTGATGGCTCCAAAGCCCTGCACGGCCGAATCGTTGGCGACGCGCACCGGCTTCTTCCAGCGCTTTTCAAGCTCCACCTGGAGCGGAAAGTTAGCCCACTTGGGGTGCAGATTGAATGCGGCCAAGGTGGTGCCCCGCTTCACTACGCCGGGAAACCCGACGGACACGCGGTCGAAGCGAGGAAGCACTTTCACAATTTTGTCGAGCGCCGCCAATACGAGCGTTGGAGTAGGAATGGCTGGCGTAGGAATCCGTTGGCGCTCGCTGACTGGCTCACCCTTGCCGCTGAGCACCATGGCCTTGAGCCCCGAGCCGCCGATGTCGATTGCCATCGTGAACGGGCCCTTAGCGTTTGCGGGAGGAGTGAACTTCTCTTGTGTAGCAACGATCGAATCAGCTTTAGGTTTCATCGAGAAGAATTGTACTGTGTCCGTCTCAGGGACGCGATGCTGTTCGATACTGGTCTCGCCGAATCGCCTAAACTGAAGCTTGCCCCTTATGCCTTCCTATTGCGAAGTCGCGCTGCCGGTCCCACTGGATCGCACCTTTACCTACGCCGTGTGCGACGGGCAGCGGCCAGTGCGTGGGGCTCGGGTCATTGTCCCATTCCGCAATGAAAAGCTGATCGGAATCGTGATGAGCGTGGGCGGAACGGCGCCAACGGACTTTGAGGTGCGCACCCTCGAGGCCGTACTCGACCAGGACAGCGAGGAAGGCCCACTCCTCAGCGAATCGTTGCTTACACTAGGCGAGTGGATGGCGCAGTACTACCTGGCGCCACTCGGCGAAGTCCTTCGCGGGATGCTGCCGCTGACGGCGGAGGTTCGGCGAACAGTCTACTACCGCATTACCGATCTGGGCCGCGACGTGCTCGCCGGAAGCCACGATGGGGACCGGCAAACTCTGAAGAGGGGAGGGAAGTGCGAGAAGCTCTCGCCGGAGAACCAGGACATGCAGCGGCGCGTGCTCGATCGCCTTGCAGGCGGCGAGCCGATCAAGGTGTCGGCGTTGCGCACGGCAACCGCAGCCACGCTGTCTGTGTTGGCTGCGATGCTCCGCAAGAAATGGATTGTGCGCGAGACATCCGCAGTGGAGCGCGATGCGCGGCGAACAGAGCGATTCGCGGTGTTGCTGCCCGAGACGCGCTTGCCCTCACTGACTGCAAATCAGCAATCGATTCTGGCGGAACTCGCGGCGTGCGGAGGCGAGATAGCACTTTCCGAGCTGCGCAAGAAAGAACTGCCCTCGTCCACTTTGCAAACCTTGGTGCGGCGCGGCCTGGTCCGAATTGATGAACGGCCGATGACGTTTCGCCTGGGAGGCATTGAGGGTGGGGCCATGCCGCTGCGCCTCAACGAGCCGCAAACCGAAGCGTTGGCTTCCATCGCTTCTGCGTTGGGTGGATTTCATCCGTTCCTGCTTCATGGAGTCACCGGCTCTGGAAAAACGGCGGTCTATCTGGCGGCCATGCAGCGGGCGCTCGATCGCGGGCTCGCGTCCATCCTGCTGGTTCCGGAGATCGGCCTCACGCCGCAGACTGCGGGGCTGTTGGATACGGCATTCGGCGCCAAGGTTGCACTGCTGCACTCAGCTCTCACGCCGGAAGAGCGCAGCGAACAGTGGCGTCGCATTCGACGTGGCGAAGCGCCCATTGTGGTGGGCACGCGCTCGGCCATCTTTGCGCCGGTGCCAAATCTCGGCCTGGTGCTTGTCGACGAGGAGCACGACCAGAGCTACAAGCAGGAGGAGACGCCGCGCTACAACGCCCGCGATGTGGCCGTCATGCGGGCCAAACTCGCGGGTGCAGTGGTGGTGCTTGGCTCGGCCACGCCGTCGCTGGAAAGCTGGCAAAACTCAGTGCAGCAGAAGGAAGCGCGCCCAAAGTACTCGCGCATAGAAATGAAGGATCGCGTAATGAACCGCCCGCTGCCGGAGGTCGAACTCATCGACATGCGCCGCGAGTTTCAGGAGACCGGCCACGAAAACCTCTTTTCGCGGTCATTGATACTTGAAACGCAGCTTGCGCTCGATCGCGGGGAACAAGCCATTATTTTGTTGAATCGGCGCGGCTACTCGTTTGCCGTGATGTGCCGTGCATGCGGCACCAAACTCGAGTGCCAGAACTGCGCCATCGCGCTCACGCACCACAAGCCGAGCGAAGACGGGTTGGCGCGTGAAGGCCAGCGGCTGGAGTGTCACTACTGCGGCTATCGGCGCACTGTGCCGGCGCGCTGTCCGAAGTGCGATTCCGAGCACCTCTACTATCTTGGCGCGGGTTCCCAGCAAGGTGAAGAAAGGCTCACGGAAATATTTCCGACCGCGCGCATCGGCCGCATGGATCGCGACACCGTGCACGGCCGCCATGACCTCGAGCGCCTGCTCGCGCGTCTCCATTCCGGCGAGATTAATTTGCTGGTGGGCACGCAGATGATCGCCAAGGGGCACGATATCCACGGCGTCACGCTGGTGGGCGTGGTGGGTTGCGATCACTCGCTATCGATGCCGGATTTCAGAGCTGCCGAGCGTGTGTTCCAACTGATGACCCAGGTAAGCGGGCGGGCGGGTCGTGGCGAGTTGCCCGGCCGCGTGGTGGTGCAGACCTACTATCCTGACCATTACGCCATCCTCGCCGCCAGCAAGCACGATTACGCAAGTTTTGTAGAGCGTGAATTGAAGTATCGGCGCTGGATGCACTATCCGCCCTTCGGCGTGCTGGCCAACGTACTGGTGCAGTCGCCCAATCTCGAAGAGGCCGTTGCTTGGTCAGCAACCCTGGGAAAGTGGTTCCAGGAGAAAGCGCTGGAAGGTGTGCGCGTACTCGGCCCCTGCACCGCGCCTGTCGCGCGCATCAAAGGGATCTATCGCTTTCATCTGATTCTGAAGGCTGGTTCGCGCAAGGTCCTGAACGTCGCGCTTCGTGAGATGCTGGCGTACGCGGATGAAGCCGCAGTACCCCGCCGCAATGTGCTCGTGGATGTGGATGCGCAGCGCCTGATGTAGACGACCGCCAAGCCAGCGCCAATCGAACTTACTCCGCGGGAGCAGTTCCGTTCTTGCCGTCAAGCGCGTGCAGATCTTTGCCTGGCTTGAAGCGGACGGCTTTCCCGGGCGTGATGCTGACTTCGGTGCCGGTCCGAGGGTTTCGGCCGATTCCGGTCTTACGGGCGCGAACGCTGAACACCCCAAATCCGCGGAGTTCGATGCGCTCCCCCGATGCTAGTGCCTGCTTGAGGCCCTCGAAAACGGTATCCACGGCTGCCTCGGCCTTCGTTCTCGGCAAACCCGTGCGCTCAATCACATGATGTACGATGTCCTGCTTGATCAAGGGGGAACCTCTTTTTTACATCGATTTCGAACCGCAGTGAAACACCTTACGCTAGTGATGCTACAGGTTTTGCGCCGTTTGTGGAACTGCGGATTTCCTCGCACGGTCAGCTTTTCTACTATCCAGAGTCCCACATCTGGCCGTGCGGTGAAAAGGCCCCCTCCCAACCTGAGCCGGGCACGTTGTCATTCTGCCGAGTCGTCTCGTAAGATTGACTTTCAGCAGCCTGTCAGTTCAGGCAGTTTTTTCACTGAATTCCCTTAAAGATTCGGCACAGGAGAGGCATGTCAATCAAGAGCGACCGTTGGATTCGGGAACAGGCCCAAAACCATAAGATGATTGAGCCGTTTAGCGAAAAGCAGGTGCGCGAAGGCGTCATTTCCTATGGGCTGTCTTCCTACGGTTACGACCTGCGCGTCTCCGACGAGTTCAAGATATTTACCAACGTCAATAGCGCCATCATCGATCCGAAGGCGTTCGATGAACGGTCTTTCGTCTCTGTTCAGGCGCCATCGGTGATTGTTCCGCCTAACTCCTTTGCCTTGGCCCGCTCCATCGAGTATTTCCGCATTCCCCGCGATGTGCTCACCATCTGCGTGGGAAAATCGACATACGCCCGCTGCGGGATTATTGTGAACGTAACGCCCTTCGAACCCGAGTGGGAGGGTTACGTGACCCTGGAAATCTCCAACACAACGCCACTCCCGGCCAAAATTTATGCCAATGAGGGGCTTTGCCAGATCTTGTTCTTCCAGTCCGATGAGCCCTGCGAAGTCAGTTATGCCGATCGCAAGGGCAAGTATCAGAAACAGCAAGGGATAGTTCTTCCCAAGCTCTAGCTCATCTTTCGCTCCAGGACGGGGTAGCTTAACGGCGACCAGTTCTTCCTGGCCTGCGTTTTTGTCACCGGGTAAAGGATAAATCGGCCTTTTCTGGCCATCGGAGAGACCGTGCCCGCTTCCCACACTACGCAGACGATTCGTATCGGCCTCGTTGCCGGAGAGCCCATTCGCCTCGAAGGCCTCACCATTATCTTCGAAGAGCGCCCGACCCCAGGCAAGACGCAACTGGTGCCCGTTATTGGCCCGATTCAAGAGTTGCTGGCCAATCCGTCCGTGGAATACCTCGTAGTCGACCTGAATTCTTCGAGCGGCGGATTCGACACCGTGGAAGCTGTGCGCCGCACCAGGCCGGGAATGCGACAGATCGTGATCGGACCCGACAATGAAGACGAGCTGGTCCTGAGTTCCATCATTGCTGGCGCCCGGGCATACCTCGATTCTTCTGCCGGCCCCGATACCATCCGCCAGGCGATCGAGATTGTAGTCAGCGGGTCGATCTGGGCACCACGCAGGCTGCTTTCCAAGCTGATCGACCGCCTCCTGAACGTCCCCGACGCAGCCCTACCCAACGAGCCGCTCCACCTTACCGCTCGCGAAAGACAGGTGCTCGAACTCATCCTCACCGCTCGCTCCAATCGGGAGATCGCCAAGGCACTTGGAATCGAAGAGCGGACGGTCAAGGCGCACGTTGGACGCCTCATGCGCAAGGCAGGAGCGGAGAATCGTATTGAGCTATCCATGCGTGCTCTTGCAGGTGCGCTGGCGCCGGATTCGAAAAGTAGAGATAAAGAGTCCTGAATTGTTCAAGTTACCTGACATTACCGAATAACCGAGCAAGAGGTTACTAAAATCCCTACTCCCTTCGTACTGTTGTACTAATTGCTTCCCGGGCAGACACTCACTTCAGAAACAACGCAGATCTGGGGAAAGGAGTTCCCTGGCAGCATGCTTCCCATGAAGCCAGTGAACTCCTCTTTTTTTGTCCTCGTCCTTCCCTGGGGACCAACCCATCGATCGCAACTGTTCTTTCTCCAAGAGACTCCTGCCGATTTTCCACCGATAGTCGGCCTTACGCCTTGAGCCGACATTTGCTGTGACAGCACGGTCCGGTCCCGGTATTCTGTGACCCAATGTCCACCACGCTCCAGCCCGTCGGTTCCCGCCTGAGCCCCGCCCTTGTCACCCTTACCCTGCTCATCTGCCTCAATCTTCTCAACTACATCGATCGCTATATTCTTCCCGGAGCGCAGGCGCTCGTGCAGCGCGAATATGGTTGGAGCGACCAGCGGATGGGCGCACTTACCACCGCACTCTTCGTGACCTACATGCTGGTGGCGCCGCTCACTGGCTGGATGGGCGACCGCTTCTCCCGCAAACCCCTCATCGTCGGTGGGGCCGTCATTTGGAGCCTGGCCACGTTGGGGACGGCGTGGGTGCACGACTACTGGACGCTCTACTTGCGTCATGCGCTGGTGGGGGTCGGAGAGGCTACTTTTTGCATCTTTGCCCCAGCAGTACTGGCTGATTTCTATCCTGAACGGGACCGCAACCGGATCCTTTCGATCTTCTATCTGGCGACACCGGTTGGGGCCGCTATTGGTTATCTTGCGGGCGGGGAACTGGGCACTCTTTACGGCTGGCGCGCCCCGTTTTTCATCTGCGCGATTCCTGGCCTGGTGGTGGCTGCACTCTATGGCTGGCTGGGCCGCGAGCCGGTCAGAGGAACTACCGATCACATCAAGCCTGACCTTGGCCGCACTACATTTGCCGGACTGTTCTCGAATGGCGCATTCCTCACCGCAACGCTTGGACTGGCCGCTTTGACATTTGCAGTGGGCGGCATATCCGCCTGGGTCCCGACCTTCCTGCACCGTTCCGCAGGATTGAGTGTCGCGAACTCCAGCCTGGTTGTGAGCGGGATCACGGTAATCGACGGCATTGCAGGGACAGTGGTTGGGGGCTGGATCGCACAGCGCTGGCTTCGCACCAACCACCGGGCCCTCTACCTGCTGTCATTCTGGAGCGTCACCCTGACCCTGCCCTGGGGCGCGCTGGTCTTTTTCGGCCCGCCGCGCTGGTCAGTTCCGGCGTTGTTTGTGGCCGAGTTCTTCCTGTTCCTGAATACTGGTCCGCTGAACGCCGCTATCGTCAATTCGGTTTCATTCCAAGTACGTGCTACGGCGATTTCGGTGAATCTGTTTTTCATTCACTTCTTCGGCGACACATTCTCGCCGCAGATCATTGGAGCCGTCTCCGACCGCACCAACCTTCGATTTGCACTGGGGTTGACGCTGGTTTCGCTGGTCGTCTCCGCTGGCATTCTGTTTGGCGGCGCACGCTTCGCACCGCTATTCGATGAAGCCCCAGGGCCAAGCTGAATGCACACGGCATTCTTCCGGAATGCACATCGTCTCATGTTTCTTGGCAGAGCGCAGCGGGCTCTTGCTCGGCAACTTGGGTACTGATTCAGGGCTATCAAACTACTTCTGTGGGATTTTCACTAGTTCCCGCGAATTCATAAACGATCGCCGTCCGCCGTGCTGCCTCAAATTCGGATCGGCAATGGGAGGCTTGTCTTGGTCGCCCGAAAATCCTCGCAACAGCCTGGGATTCGGCCGGAACTTCGGTGGCCCTCCGGAGAACTGGCGCGCGTGGCTCAGAACCATCCCCGAACGCCAGCGCAAGCGCTCGACAGTTCCCCGAATCTGCACGTCTCGATCGCGATACTGTCCGAGCTCTCCCACCTCCGCACGATCGTCTCTTTGGCTCAATACGGTGAATTGGCAGCGATCGTCCGGAATGTCAGGAGAGCAGAGGTCGAGGAAGCGAGTGCCGTCGGACAGCTGCACTACGTCGTAAACGTGCGCCGAAATGCAAATGTCTCTGTTGAGCATCTTGACAGCGTCGTCAGGAGTCACGCACGGCTGAGGTTTTCCGGCAAAGACACTGACCGATGCGGACAGAACACAGAGAGCCACGCCAATCGAGCGGCGACCGGCCATCGCAACACACTTTCCGGGGAATTGAGTTCATGTTAGCGCCGAATCTCCCGGAATTGCTGGAATTGTTACCATATCCAACGGTTGTGGATATACAATTGTTGTGGATAGGGTGGTGATTGCCGATGAAGATTTCGAAGTGGGGCAATAGCTTAGCGATCCGAATTCCCGCAGAAGTTGTGGAGAAGCTGGGGCTTACGTCCGATGACGAGGCTCTTGTGAATGTGACCGGGGAGAACTCCTTCGAGGTCGTCCGGGACCGCCGGAGGCAGGAGGCAATTGAGAGGTTGCGCAAGTTGGCGAAGCCCCTGCCTCCCGGTTTCAAATTCAACCGTGATGAAATCTATGAACGAGGTTGGATGCGCGGCCTCAATCGGGTTGAAGAATGAGTGATGGCCACTTCTTCGATACCAATGTTCTGATCTACGCGAATAGCCTGGAGGATATCCGAAGCGAATCTGCACGCCAATTGTTGCTGAACGGTGGAGTGGTGAACGTGCAGGTCTTGAATGAGTTTGCTTCAGTGGCTCGGGCAAAGCTCGCGATGACTTGGGATGAAGTGAAGCAAGCGGTGGAGAGCATCCTGCTGCTTTGCCCGAACCCCAGGTCACTCGACATTGAGACGCACCGGCAGGCACTCGAATTGAGCCGGAAGTACCGGTTTTCCATTTGGGATTCACTGATTGTGGTGGCTGCAAAGAGGGCCGATTGTTCGACTTTATTGACCGAGGATCTGCAGCACGGTCAGATCATCGACGGGTTGCGGATTGAGAATCCGTTTCTGGGTTTGTGACCGGCCTATCCTATCGCGCGCCAACCAACTCCGCGCTCTTGTTCCCGTAGTGGCTCACAACGTAACGGTCAAGGATCTCCTTGAAGTCGGCCACGATGGTGTCGCCGCGGAGCGTGGTGTAGAGCTTGCCGTCCACGTAGACAGGGGCCTTGGGCTCTTCAAACGTGCCCGGAAGGCTGATTCCCAGATTTGCGTGCTTCGACTCTCCAGGCCCGTTGACCACGCAGCCCATGACCGCGAGCTTGAGTTCTTCGACGCCCGGATACTGCTTGCGCCACTCGGGCATGGAGGTCCGCAAATAGCTCTGAATCTGTTCGGCAAGCTCCTGGAAATAGGTGCTCGTGGTCCGCCCGCAACCGGGGCAACTGGTGACCTGCGGCATAAAGCTCCGGATCGACAGCGACTGCAGAATCTGCTGGGCCGCCTGCACCTCTTCTGTGCGGTCGCCGTTCGGCTTGGGGGTCAGGCTCACGCGGATCGTGTCGCCGATGCCGGCGAGCAGCAGTGGCGCCAGGCCGGCCGTTGAAGCAATCAGTCCCTTTGCTCCCATACCGGCTTCCGTCAGGCCGAGGTGCAGCGCGTAATCGCAGCGGGCAGCAAGGTTGGTGTAGACATCGATGAGGTCGCGCACGCCTGAAACCTTGGCGGAGAGGATGATCTGGTCCTTGCGCAGGCCATAGCGTTCAGCGGCTTTGGCTGAATCCAGGGCGCTTACGACCATGGCTTCCATCATTACTTCACGAGCGGGAAGGGGATTGGCCGAACGGCTGTTTTCGTCCATCATGCGGGTCAGCAGCGCCTGATCGAGCGATCCCCAATTGACGCCGATGCGCACCGGCTTCTGGTTCTCGGCCGCACACTCCACCATCACCTGGAAGTTGTCGTTATCCTTCTTGCCGATTGACGCATTGCCGGGATTGATGCGGTACTTTGCCAATGCTCGCGCGGTGGCGGGATATTTCTTCAGCAGCAGATGCCCGTTGTAGTGGAAGTCGCCGACGATGGGGACAGTGATGCCGCGCTTGTCGAGGCCTTCGACGATGTGGGGCACAGCCGCAGCTGCCTCGTCGTTGTTC
>JANXQR010000356.1 GCA_025353435.1 Acidobacteriota bacterium
CGCACGCCGGACCGGAAGGACTATGCGCTCAATCCAACGTCAATGACTGGTCCGTTAGACGCTCCGGCGGATCGCAAATCGGGTTTCCATAGCCCCTTTTGGTGGGCGAACTGACTAATTACGGTCATCGCGCCAGTGCTAAAGCCTGTGGTAATCTCCGGTCCAAGATGTGGAATGAAGGGGAAACTCTGCAGCCATCGGCGCTCGATCCGCGTGTTCTCCAGTTCGCGACCGCCAAGCCCGCGCCCATCCCCTGCGTGGAGCGCTGCCGCATCTGTAGCAGATTCATCTTCGAAGACTATTATTTCGTGAACAACCAGGTGGCGTGTGCGAAATGCGCCGGCGAAGCGCGGGAGGGCCAGCCCTCTGACAGTCATGCTGCATACGCGCGCGGACTGGTGCTTGGCCTTGTCGCGGCCATGCTGGGTTTGGCGCTCTACGCGGCGTTCACCATCGTCACCAATGTCCATATTGGCTACATGGCGCTCGCCATCGCCTTGATCGTTCCCAACGCCATCCTCAAAGGGTCCAATGGCATTGGGGGGCTGCGCTATCAGATTGCGGCCGTGCTTCTAACCTACTTTGCAATCTCGGTGTCTGCGGTTCCCATCAAGGTTGCTGATGTGCTCCAACATCGCATGCAAACGGTGGCGAAGCAGAAGTTCGTTGCCGGTGCGGGTGACCAGGGAGTGACCGCAAATCTGCGTAGTTTGCCCAACGCGCAGACAGATCTTCAGCGTGTCGTGGTTAAGCTGGCAGTGCTCGGGCTCGCCTCTCCATTCTTGGAAATTCACGATCCGCTGCATGGGCTGCTCGGCCTTCTGATTCTGATTGCGGGGCTTCGCATTGCTTACCGACTAGCCGCGGCCCGGCCGCTCGAAGTGGACGGTCCTTACCACGTGTCTTCGGCGTAAAAGAAGCGATTTCGGCTCATAGAAAATCTGCAGCCCCCTGCGGTGCCCCCACTGCATTGAATGCTCGACGCGGTTCTGCGCGCCTTATTCGGCGATTCCCGACGCGGCTGAATTCGCTCCTCTGTCTTTGGCGATTGGAATGTAAGCGTCCGGCGAGTCCCTCTTGACCGGAGGTAGAGTGTGTCATCAAGTGTCCGCTTGTTTTTTAGCGGACACCTGATGAGTGTGTCTTAGGCAGCTTTGGAAGCGTTGTTTTGGAGCGATGGCGCCAGGTTCCAGGGC
>JANXQR010000359.1 GCA_025353435.1 Acidobacteriota bacterium
CAAGGTTTTCGGCGCGAAGGCTGCGGTTCGAGGTGCGGAGATGTAACGCGGGACTGGCCAGCACACTTCGTGTTGGAGTATTTGCGTCAAAGAGACAATGTCCGGCCGTGGAGGGTCCGCCATCGAGCACTTCAGGCGAGGCGTGGATGACCCATTCCTTTGCGCTTTCAGAAAGGGCTTTGCCCCACTCCTCAAGCCCTGCTTCACCATCGTTGATCTCCTGGCCTCCGCCGACCAGGGCGATGACAGCGGCCCAGTCCTCGTGGCGCTCCATGATCTTCAGCAACATTTCCGGTTCCGAATAATCGCGAGCGAACTTCTTCTTGTTCTGTGCACGATTCCAAGCCCGCTGCGCCTCGTCGAAGATGATGGCATGATTAGACGGGCAGCGAACATTGTCCTCCGTATGGTAGCGAGCGAAGACATGCACGTTTTCAATGAGGGTTTTGGCCTCGATACTGGCTTGAGCAACGTTTGATCCGGACTTCCTGCTTTGCTGCGTGAAAAGATGCTGGAGCACTTTCACGAGTGGACCGTTGCCACTCATGAAGTGAATTGCATCGGTCTTGTTCTGGTCCGCGTGAGCGAGACTCAAGCCGACCAGTGTCTTTCCAGACCCCGGAACGCCGGTGAGAAAACAGATCGCGTGTTGATGGGTAGATCGAGCTTGATCAACAAAGCCCTGAATGGTGTCGCGCACCATTTCAATCTCATATTCGGAGGCTTCCGAGTGAGCGATCTCCCGGATATCCAACCCCGTTCGAAGGGCCATCGCCGCTTCGATGATGCTTGGAACCGGGTGGTATGGGCTGTCATCCCACGATTCCGGGTCGATCGAGTTTCCTCCCTCCTGTGCAATATGGATGAGGATGCCCGGTAGCGAGTCCCATGGCATTTGGATCACCCCGGCAATCCAGAAAGTTGCCAATTGCGGGAACATTTCGTATTGATTAAGCGCGTTCAGGTTCGGTACTTCGGCGTCCGGCGAAACGATGATGGGAATGATCCTCTTCTCCGAAGAGCCTTTATGGAAGTAGTGCAGGAGAAGAGCGTATTCCTCGATTTGCCGACGTGCCTGAAGAAACGCATGGCCTGATTTCGCTTCCAGAATGACGATTCTGTTTCCGATGAGGAGGACAACATCGATGCGCATCTCCTTGCGCGGGATGGAGAACTCAAGCAAAACACCCCATTCCCGGGTGGCGGAGGAGCGAAGCACGCAAATTTCCAACGATCTGCGAAGTGTTCCAAGATCTCGCTCCCATGTGAGGGTCTGGTCCGAGTATTGGCTCGTGTACCCACGGTTCGCGTACGCGACGGAGAGACGGGCGAGAACCTGGCCGTCTGTGAGAGACAGAAACTCTCCCACCGTCGACCGATAGAAGGAAGCCATTTCCCAATCTTATGCCGCCAGCGTGAAGCGATGTGAATTGCTTGATCCTGCTCACGCGAAGTCCGCACTTCATAACATTTATATTGTGGAGGCTCGTCCTGCGATTTAGAGTGCTGAGGCTATGAAGCTGCCCGAACCGGAGGCAATCAAATTGCATTCACGGATCCTATGCACGGAGCGGGGGCTCGCTTCGCGGGCGAGAACAATCGCACTTTGCGGCACGATGAGCCTGCTGTCGATTGCGGGTTCTTTGGCGCAGCAGCCAACGATAACGGGGCGCGAGGAAGTTGCGGCGCTTCGCGAAAAGATTCGAGCCGCGCACGCGAGCGGCGATGCTGCGGCCTATGTCTCCACCAGCCGGCGACTCGAAGAGTTTCTCAACGACTCCCCACAATCTCTACTTCAACTGATGAGCGCGCAGACGTTCGCGGGTGACGAAGACGGTGCGCTGCGAACCCTTGAGAGTTTTATTCGAATGGGCCAGGCGGATGAGAATACCCTCGCGGCCAAGGCGTTCGACGCGCATCGCAAGTCGTCGAAGTTCACTGCGCTCCACAAGGAGATGGCCGAGAACAACGAACCCATCGCGCAAGCAACGGAAGTCTTCCGCATGGAGAAGACCGATCTGATTCCGGAAGATGTGGATTACGACTCTCGAACCTCGCGGTTCTTTGTCACCAGCGTGTTGCAGAAGGAAATCCTGACATTTGATGCAAAGGGAAACTCGCAGATCTTTGCGCACGCGCCAGACGGGTGGCCGATGATGGCGTTAAAGATCGACTCGGGTCGCCGTATTCTGTGGGCGACGGAGGTGGCCCTCAAGGGATTCAAATGGAGCCCAGAAGCCGCATGGGGACGATCGGCGGTGCTGATCTACAACCTGGATTCGGGCAAACTTCTTCATCGCGTGGAGGCGTTGCCAAAAGCCACGTTCGGCGACATGACGCTTACACATGATGGCGATGCGATTTTGTCGGACAATGATGGAGGTGGCGTTTATCGAATGTCCCGCCGAACATTCAAGATGGAGCGTTTGGATGGCGGCGAATTCATCTCCCCCCAAACCGCTACGGTTACCGCAGACTACCGCAGGCTGTTTGTGCCAGATTACTCGCGCGGAATTGGCGTGCTGGATCTGGTTACGAAGAAAGTCGCGTGGCTGAATTCCGGCGGAATCCACGCACTGAACGGGATTGACGGCGTCTACCTTGATGGCACGACGCTGCTAGCGACGCAGAACGGAGCGTCACCGGAACGAGTGATCGCTTTCCGGCTCGACGCCATGTTGACACATGTGGAGTCTGAATCGATCATCGAACGCGCGACAGCGTCGCTCGGTGATCCGACCCACGGAGTGATTGTCAACGGCGTCTTCTACTACATCGCCAACTCTGGGTGGGATTCAGTCGAAGACGACGGGAGCATGAAAGCAGGAGCCGCAATGACGAACCCTCGACTTATGCGGGTGAACCTGAGCGACGTAATTCACTGAGGAACGACTTTCGGCGCAAGGTGATCCCCGGACTTCATCACTCGGAATCGAAACACACTAGGATTCGCGTGAATTGACTATTGAGGGGATCGCAGTAATCTTATTGCGAACAGGAGAACTCTCTTGACGCCAAAAGTGCGCGCTGTGGTGGCCTATGTCGCCAGTCGGTTGATCTCGGGGGCAGAATCGTCATTCGTTTTCGACTTCTCGGGGCCCGGTCATCGTTCGATGGGAGGGACGGTGAATGAGAAGTGCATCAACGTTTATGACTTCAGCGAGAATTGCCAACTGACCGGAAACTACAGTGCCGGCTCGTTCCAACTCTTTCATCACGGAGAACGGATTCACATTTCACTGGAGATCCAGACGCAATCATTTCGTGGAAGCGATCTCGGAGTCGGCAAGCAATTCAGAGGGAGAGTGAGCGGCCCAAAAATCTCGCTCTACGATCAAGCGGATAATAGGGATTACGCGTATTGGTGTGAGTCACCGAGGTATTCTCGGCTTCCTGGCCAGGAATGCGAAGACACCGAGAATGGATTGGATTCGCAGGCCCAGGAATCCGGGCCTGAGAATCCGGTTGGCGGGTAGGCTATTCTTCCTCTTCGTCCACTGGGCGCTTGGCGTTGGCGAGGATCTTGTCGGCAACCAGTTGCGGGACGATGTCGTAGTGGTTCATCTCCATACGGTAAGTTCCCTTGCCCTGCGTCATGGAAGTAAGTTGCGAGCCGTAAGTAAGCATTTCAGCCATCGGCACTTCGGCGTGAATGGCCGTGGTGCGTCCTCTGCTTTCCATGCCCTGCACGCGGCCGCGGCGGCCGTTGAGGTCGCCCATGAGCGCTCCGGCAAACTCATCCGGAGCTTCGATTTCGACCTTCATGACGGGCTCGAGAAGACAGGGCTTCGCGGTCTCCATGCACTTGCGGAAGGCGAGGCGGCCAGCCATCTTGAACGACATTTCGTTAGAGTCGACATCGTGATAGCTGCCGTCGTAGACAATCGCTTTGAAATCGACGACCGGGTAGCCGGCCAAGTAGCCGCGAGCGGCGGTCTCGACGATGCCCTTCTCGATAGCCGGAATGAAGTTGCGGGGGATGGCGCCGCCGAAGACTTCGCTGGCGAACTCGAAGCCGGCTCCGCGAGGCATAGGCTCCAGGCGGATCTTGCAGTCGCCGAACTGGCCGTGGCCGCCGCTCTGCTTTTTGTGACGTCCATGGCCTTCGGTTACGGCGCGAATACCCTCGCGGTAAGGCACCTTCGGCGCCTTCAGCGTGACCTCCGCGTGATAGCGCTTCTTGAGACGCGACACGATGGTCTCGATGTGCGGCTGCCCCGCGCCGGCAATTAGAAATTCGTTGGTCATGGGGTCGCGATAGAAGCGAATCAGCAGGTCCTCTTCCATCAGCTTGTGGATGGCGGGAGCGAGTTTGTCTTCGTCCGCGCGCGACTTCGGTTCGATGGCGTAGGTCATGGCGGGCTCGGGCAGCGGGAAGAGGTCAATCTGAATTTCCGCGCCCTTTGCGCCCAGAGTGTTCCCAGTAAGCGTTTCCCGGAGCTTGGCTACCGCGCCAATGTCGCCAGCGTGAAGCTCGACGACTTCGACAGCCTTGCGGCCTTGCATCACGCTTAGATGCGAGAGGCGCTCCTGGCCGCGACGAGTGTAGTTCTCGAGCGTGACGTCATTCTTGATGACTCCGCTGATGACCTTGAAGAAGGTAATGCGGCCGGCGAAGGGATCAGTCATGGTCTTGAATACGATCAGGGAGGCCGGGCCACTGTCGCTGATCGCGCGAGCGGTCATGTCAGAGGGTGGAGCATCAGGGCTGGCAACCGCGGCCCCACCATTGGCATGCCCGCTGTCGCTGGCGGAGACCATCGCTGGCGCGTGGACGGCAATCGGCGCGCGCTCGATAGGCGCAGGGGCATAGACCTTCAAGAAATCGAGCAGGTGGTCGGTAGCCACGTTCGTTTCGCCGCTCACAAAGAGCACCGGGAAGATGCGGTCTTCGCGAATGGCCTCGTGCAGGGCGGTGATGAGGTGCTGCTCGGGGATGGTGCCCTCAGCGAAGTATTCCTCCATCAGCTCGTCTTTTCCCTCGGCCACAAGCTCGACCAGCGCCTCGTGGGCGGCCTTGGCCTGCGCAACCAGGCTGGCGGGGATTTCTCCGGTAATCTTGCCGCGGCCATCACCGTTGGGGGTGTAATAAAAGGCCTCCATCGTGACCAGGTCGACCACGCCGTGGAAGCCGCCGGCATCGGAAATAGGAAGCTGGACCGGGACGCAGGTGCGGCCCCAGCGTTCGTGCAGATCGTCAATAAGAGCGCTCAGCCCGCCGCCGCCGCCGGCCTTGGGATGGTCCATCTGATTGATAACCACGATGCGCGGAATGTTGGCTTCTTCTGCGTACTTCCATACGCGCTCAGTAACCGTCTCAACGCCGTGCTGTGCGTTGACAATAACGGCAGCAGCCTCGACCGGCAGAAGCGCGGCGCGGGCTTCGTGACAAAACATATGAAAGCCGGGAGTGTCGACGAGATTGATTTTGACGCCTTGCCACTCTGCAAAGGCGACGGCGTTCTGCATGGTTGTGCCGCGTGCAATTTCTTCCTCATCGTAGGCGGTTGCAGCGGTGCCGTCGTGAACACGACCTTGTGCGGCAGTCATTTTCGCGGCATGCAGCAGAGCGGCAATCAAGGTGGTTTTGCCGCTGTGCGCATGCCCCACTACAGCTACGTTGCGGATCTCACTTCCCTGGTACGTTTTCATTTTTCTTCTCCTCGGAATGCAGACTTGTGGCGGCGCGAGGACGGGAGCGTGCTACCGCCAAATTGAAATCGAAAGGATTCAGTTGCAGGGGTGCGGTGCTGCGAGAGGACCAGATGAGGGTCTTGCGCCCTAACGGGAACCAGAATTGTGCGAGTAGGAGGAGCCAGGCGCAGAGAAAGCGCGAGGACGTCCTTATGGGCGTCCAGTTGGCCGACTTGTGCGGCCAAAGCTCCCGGTCTGCCGTCTTCCTCGTCCATGCGGAGAGTCTCCGGCAGGCGCCCGACAGATTAAAAGGAGATGAACCTGCAGGGCGTCTATCAGTTGAGAACCGGATGCTATCACAGCCGGAGTGTGAACGTCTTGTGACTTGGACCAACGCCGGAAATCATTGCGATTTGTAAGTCGTTCCCTCTATGCTCACATCTTCGGAGGCCAGTGGATGCCTATTCTTCCCCAGGGTCGCTTGCGGGTGCGACCGGTTTTGCTCGTGGTAATTCTGATCACCCTGGTTCAGGCAGCTCGCGCCGTAAGCGTCGAAAGCGGGGATTTTCATGCTCGCATCGGTAACTCGGTGGTGGTGCTTACCGGACCCTGGAAGTTCCAGCCGGGAGACAATCCGGCGTGGGCCGAGCTCAAGTTTGACGATTCTGGATGGCGGCCGGTTGATCTGACTCCTCCTGATCGCTCCTATGATCCGGTGACCGGCGCCAGCGGCTTTACGCCGGGATGGACCGCGTATGGATACCCGAACCTCACTGGATTTGCCTGGTACCGCATGCAGGTTGACCTGGAGAACGACACGCAAACACTCGAGCCCACTCCTCTGGCCATTACCATGCCGGTTAACTTCGACGATGCGTATCAAGTGTTTGTGAACGGACAAATGGTCGGGGAATTCGGACATTTCACGTCCAAACAGCCCCAGTTCTACAATGCTCAACCGCGGTCATTCCCGCTGCCAAAAGGAGTAAGAAGCGGCCCTCTCCTCATCGCGATCCGCATGTGGATGGACCCGTCGACACCGCTCAGTTCACAGGATGCAGGCGGCCCCCATGGTCCTCCCATGTTCGGACAGGCGTCAGCCATTGACGCCATGCTGCGGCTGGAGTGGGATGCTGTCAATCGCACGGAAGTGGGCAATCTTCTGAACGCAATCCTGATGATTCTGGCGGCCTTACTCGGGCTGGTCCTTTACTGGCTCGATCGCAAGGACCCCGCCTACTTCTGGCTGGCGATGGCGTGCCTCACGACGTTCTTGACCCGGTTCAGCACTGTACTGGGTTACTACACCGTCACTCTGCCCATGGTGCAGGAAGTGATTCTTCAGGACGTTATATTCCAGTCGTTGTCGATGGGGCTTTGGGCGCTTTTCTGGGGATACTGGTTCCGGCTCGGCGGCTTCAAGAGGACTGCCAAACTGATCGTGTTGCTGGTTTGTGTCTCATCGCTGTGCATTGCCCTCCTGCGCTCACCGATATATGGCAACCTGGTTCCCTTGACCGCGTCGAGTTGGCTTGTTCCGGTTTCGCTCGTGCTCAAGATCGCGCTGGGACTGGTTTTGCTGTGGATCACATTTCGAGGGATTCGTACGCGCGGGACAGAGGGATGGCTTGCTTTGGCGCCAATCCTGCTGACAATCGGCTGGCAGTACCAGGAAGAGATTGAGGTGATGCACATCCCCACCATTGTCCGAATCTACGGAGTCACCATGACGGAGGGCGCTCTTGGTTCGCTGTTGATGCTGGCCATCATCACCATCCTGATGATGTACCGGTTTATTCGCTCACAGCGCGAACGCGAGCAATGGCGCACCGAGATTGAACAGGCCCGGCAGGTGCAGCAGGTCTTGATTCCGGAGGCGCTCCCGAAAGTGCCCGGATTCAAGCTGGCAAGTGAGTATCGGCCGGCACAGCAGGTGGGTGGCGATTTCTTCCAGATTCTGGCGCTGGATGGCGGAGGCGTTCTGGCTGTCATCGGCGACGTGAGCGGCAAGGGAATGCCCGCTGCCATGACGGTGAGCCTGCTTGTGGGCACTGTGCGAACGCTCGCTCACTTCACGACTAACCCGGGCGAAATTGTAGCGGCAATGAACGTGCGCATGCTGGCGCGCATGCAAGGTGGGTTTACGACCTGCCTGGTGTTGCGCCTGGATGCGAATGGGGCTCTGACCGTAGCCAACGCGGGCCACCTATCGCCCTACTGCAACGGCAAGGAATTGACAGTGGAAGCCGGGCTTCCGCTCGGGCTGACCGCCGATGCGGAATACCCCGAATCGCGCTTCCGGTTGGAGTTGTCGGAGCAATTGACGGTGCTTACCGATGGAATTGTGGAGGCGCGGAGTCGCAGCGGCGAACTCTTCGGATTCGATCGGACCGCGGCCATTGCTTCAAAGTCGGCGGCATCTATAGCTCAGGCGGCGCAGGAATTCGGACAAGACGACGACATCACCGTGCTCACGCTGACACGACTTGCATTGGGTGACGAGGCGGCAACGGTCGTCGGAAGCACAATTCTGTCCCCTACACCGGCTTGACGCTCACCAGCGAAGGACCGGCAGCAGAGCAGAGTAGTCGTCGGTCCAGACGCGCAGGCCTGGTTTGAGGCGGGGCGCGAAAGCATGAGCGGCAACCCTGGGTAGTTCAAAAAAGGCGGGGTTGTCGGTGACGAGGATCCATGTGGAGCCGAACTCGCCGGGGGTCTGATTGGAAACCGTTGAAAAGAGGCGAGCCTCAAGGCCGCTGGATTCGGCGAGCAGTGCAATGGGTGGCCCTAAATTGATGTGCTGATTGGAAATGTGGAAGGCCAGAATGCCCCCCGGGGCGAGATGGCGGCGATAAAGAGCGAGCGCTTCGCTGGTGAGCAGGTGAACGGGAATCGCATCGCCTGAGAACGCGTCGACGACCAGCACGTCAAAGCCCTGAGGAGGCTCGCTTGCCAGAGAAGTGCGGGCGTCCCCGGAAACTATGTCGATTTGCGCGCCGGAATCGCGAATGAAAGTGAAGGCATTGCGTGCAATGGGCTCGACCGCTGGATTGATCTCGTAGAAACGGATGTGGTCGCCGGGTCGACCGTACGCGGCAATTGTGCCGGCGCCGAGACCGATGACGCCGATGTTTCGCGGTCGGACGGCACAACAATTGTCGAGCGCCAGACCGACGCCAGAGCCCGGAGCGTAATAAGTGGTGGGCGTGTGGCGCAACTCCTCAGTACCGAAGATCTGCGTGCCATGTTGGATGGATCCGTTGAGCAGCGTGCGAACCGTAGCGCCGGGATAGCTGAGGTCCTGAGTAACGCGAAGGCTGGCATAGAAGTTTCGGATGGCGACTGTGGTGTTGTGCTGGTAGGCAGCGCGGACCCAGAACACGAGCACCAGCATGGCGCAACTGGCGACAATCCACAGCATGCGCTGGCTCCAGGCTCCGCGCCAGTTAACGGCGAGCGCCAGTAGGGCCGTGACCATGAAGGTGAGGGGCAGGTCGAGATTCAGAGTGAACAGGAGCGGCGAAGCGATGCCGATGAGGAAGGAGCCGAGCGCGCCTCCGGCGGCAAAGAGGAGATAGAAGAGGGTGGCTTCCGAAGAGCGTTGCGGCCGCAATCCGCACGCCGCGCTGTGGCAGAAAAAGCATGCGAAGAAGAGCTCGATGAGGAAGAAGGTAAGAGTGAGCCAAAGCGGCCAGCTCACATTGGTTCGCGAAAGTGAATAGGCCAGCCCGCCAAGCATCACCACCATCACACGGGCAATGATGGCCCACGGCAACATCATGCGAAACTGGAAAGCGAGAATCAGCGTGAGCAGATACACAATGAGTGGCAGAACCCACAGCAATGGAATCGCCGCAACATTAGAGGTCAAATAGCTGGTGACGGCGCTGAGTTGCATGGCTGCACCCATCGGCAGCAGGACCCATAGCGCCTTGTGCCACAGGGGCGCGGGGGGAGCATCCACTTCATCTGGCAACTCTTTTGTAGCCGTTGTGGTGGCGCGCATCTTGAGCGTCAGCCAGGCGGAGATGAGCGCAAATGCGGCAAATCCTGCCGCGAATAAAATGCGCTGGGCGCGCAACGTGAGTTGCGGTTCGATGAGCGTTGGATAGGCAGCGAGCGCGAGCAAAGAAGCGAGATTCGAGAGAGCGTAGAGACGGTAAGGAATCGCAGAGCCCTGCATGCGCGACCACCACACCTGCATCAGTGGACTGGTGGCTGAGAGGGTGAGGAAAGGGAGGCCAATGGTGAGGGAGAGTACAGCAAAGACAGCAGCAATGGGGTGTTGATCGCCGATCTGCGTGGTCAGGGGCCGGACGGCCCATGCGATTGCGCAGGCTGCCGCTGCGGCCAGGACGAGGAGGTGCGGCGCGGCGATTGCGCGATGGGCCAGCCAGTGAGCGTAGAGATAGCCGGCCAGGAGCGCCGTCTGAAAGAAGACCAGGCAGGTGATCCACACTGCTGCTGAGCCGCCGAGTGCTGGCAGGAGTTGGCGGGCCGCGATGGGCTCCACAAGGAACAGCAGGAAAGCGGCCAGAAACACGCAGCCGCTGAACAGCAAACGCGGACGGAACATTGATTCCTCATGCTGCGCGAATGGCCACCATTTGCGGCATTACCTACTTCTCTTCGTTTGCGCAGAGGACTTGACTTGCGGATGCTATCACAATTCGCATTTGCATCGCGGAAGTCGCCCATGACTGAATCTGAATTACATGTTGCTTCCCACTACAGGCGTTGTGGCCTTTCAAAACTGCGCCGCCGAGTTCACCGCGAAGGCGGCAGATCGAGCTTGAGCTATACGCCCGCAGTCGCCGGCAGAATGTCTTCGACGTCCACCCATTGTGTCGGATAGTTGCCGGTGTAACAGGCCACGCAGAAGCCGGTGCCTTCGTCGCCACCGCAGGCCTTGGTCATGCCGTCAAGCGAGAGATAGGCCAGCGAATCGGCCTCAATGAACTCGCGAATCTCCTCGACGGTTTTGTTGGCGGCTATAAGATCGCGTTTGGACGGCGTATCGACTCCATAAAAACAGGGGGACACGGTCGGTGGGCAGCTGATGCGCAGGTGCACTTCCTTGGCGCCGGCGCCTCTCACCATGCGTACAATTTTTCGCGATGTGGTGCCGCGGATGATGGAGTCGTCAATCAGAATGACGCGCTTGCCTTCGAGCAGATTGCGCACAGGGTTGAGCTTAAGCTTTACGCCGAAATCGCGCACCCGCTGCTCTGGCTCAATAAATGTGCGGCCAACATAGTGATTGCGGATCAGTCCAAAACGGAAGGGCACACCGGCCTGCTCAGCATAACCAATGGCTGCAGTCACTCCGGAATCCGGCACAGGAACAATCACATCGGCGGGCACGTGCGACTCACGGGCAAGTTGGCGCCCCATCTGGTCGCGGCTTTCCTGCACCCAGCGGCCGTAAATCTTGCTGTCGGGCCGCGCAAAATACACGTGCTCGAAGATGCAGCTGGTCTGCTGCACCCCAGTTGAATATTGGCGGCTGGTTACGCCATCATCGGTCACCATCACGAGTTCGCCAGGGAGCACATCGCGCTCGTAATCGGCGCGCAAAAGGTCGAAGGCGCATGTCTCGGACGCAAACACAATTGTGTCTGGACCATCTGTGTTGTGGATGCGACCCATCGAAAGTGGCCGGAAGCCGCGTGGATCGCGGGCGGCAAAGATGCGGTCGCGCGTCATCATCACAATTGAGAACGCGCCCTCAACCTGCGAAAGCGAATCTGCGATGGCGTCGACGAGTGAGCCGGCGCGTGAATGCGCGATCAACTGCACGATGATTTCGGAGTCTGAAGTGGTCTGAAAGTAGGCGCCCGCGCGCTCCAGCCGCGTACGCAGGTTGCCCAGGTTCACCAGGTTGCCGTTGTGCGCGATAGCGATGAGGCCCTTCGTCGATTCCACGCGAATAGGCTGCGCGTTCAGAAGCGCCGAGTCCCCGGTGGTGGAGTAGCGCGTATGGCCGATCGCCATGTGGCCAGGCAGCTTCTGCAGCACGTCGTCAGTGAAAATTTCTGACACTAACCCCATGCCCTTGATGTTGGCCAGGTGGTGCCCATCGGCGCTGGCAATGCCCGCCGACTCCTGGCCACGATGCTGCAGCGCATAGAGTCCGAGATAAGCCTGGCGCGCCGCATCAGGATGGCCGTGAATGGCGACCACGCCACACTCTTCGCGCAGCTTGGGATCTTCAACATCGGGCTCGGGGTGGGATGGGGCTGCGCCGCGGATAACCGCTGCAGCCGCGGACTTGATACTCTCGGAGGCGTCGACTTCTCCGGACACTCCTTGATAAAGCAACCGCTTCATGCCGTTACCTCGTTGTGGAGTGAGGCTTCCAGTGCTGTGGCCCAGGGTGCGCGCAGTTCGGAGATCGGCGCGGAGATTAACATTTCACCGTAGACCGAAATTTCCAGTCGATCACTGCCGGTCGTGCCGATGCGGGCGGCAAAGAAGCTGTACTTGCCGGCAAGTTCCTCGATGGCGCCAACCTGGCTGGGATCGGCAGTCAGGAGCACGGTAGATGCCGGCTCGGCAAACAGGCCGAAAAGCGGATGCACCATCAACGAGCGTTCCTGCTCGATGGACGCCCCGATACCGCGATGAAATGTTGCCTGTGCAAGTGCGACAGAGATGCCTCCATCGGAGATGTCGCGCGCTGATCGAAGCAATTTGCGCCGCGCCGACTCCTGGAGGATGGTGTGCAAATCAGCCTCAGCTTCGAGATCGAGTGGCGGCGGGGTGCCCCAGAGGCTGCCGAGGATTGCCTTGGCATATTCTGAACTGCCAAAAGCCGCGAGTTCAACGGCTGGCGAGTCGGTCGTATCTTCCAGAGCATCGGAAACAGGCTCGGAAATGGGCGCCGCGATCGGGAACCCAGGCTCCGCAGTGAGCGAAAGGACAATATAAGGATTAATCGGGACCGGCTTGAAAGGCACCTTGAGCTCGGGATCTGGCTTCTCGCCCCGTGGAATGGGCCATAGCAGCAAAATAGCGTCGCCGCCGCGCTGAAAATCCGCCGGTACCGCCTTGGTCACATCATCCAGAATGCCTACAATTCCGAGCACCGGTGTGGGATAGATGCCCTCGCCTCGGGTTTCGTTATAGAGAGACACATTACCGCCGGTGATCGGCGTTCCTAGCGTTGTGCAGGCCTCTGCGATCCCGTCAATGGCCGAAGAGAGCTGCGCCATGATCTCCGGCTTTTCCGGGTTGCCGAAGTTGAGGCAGTTAGTAGCCGCCACCGGCATAGCGCCGGTCATCGCCACCTTGCGTGCTGACTCGGCCACAGCATGCATGGCGCCAAGCTTCGGATCGAGATAACACCAGCGCGCATTCCCATCGAGCGCCATAGCCAGGCCGCGTTCATGACCCTCAGTGCCCGTACCCTTGATGCGCATCACGCCAGCTTCGCCGCCGGGGCCAATCACCGTGTTGGTCTGCACCATGGTGTCGTATTGCTCGAAAACCCAGCGCTTGGAGCAAACATTTGCGCTGGCAAGCAGCGTCTTCAATTCGGAAATGTAATCGTGATCCTGGTCGAGCTTGGCCAGCGCCGCCTCGGGAGGATCCAGCGGGAGTGGCGCCTTCCATGTACCCACAGGGCGGTGGTAGAGCGGAGCGTCTTCGGTGAGCGACTCGTTAGGAATATCGGCTACCAGCACGCCGTGGTGGCGGATGCGCAGGCGCGATTCCGGCTCCACCGTACCCACGATCACGGCATCCAGCCCCCACTTGGCGAAGACGCTCAGGACCTCGCCTTCCCTACCCTTTTCTGCCACCAGCAGCATGCGCTCCTGGCTCTCAGACAACATGATTTCGTAGGCGCTCATTCCGGTCTCGCGCTGCGGAACAAAATCAAGCTCCACGTCGAGTCCCACTCCGCCGCGCCCACCCATCTCACAGGTCGAACAGGTCAGTCCCGCCGCGCCCATATCCTGAATGCCGACGATGGCGCCGGTCTTCATGGCTTCAAGACAAGCCTCCATCAGCAGCTTCTCCATGAACGGATCGCCCACCTGCACGTTGGGCCGCTTGGCCTCTGTGCCCGCATGGAACTCTTCGCTGGCCATGGTTGCGCCATGTATTCCATCACGCCCCGTCTTCGCCCCCACGTAAATTACAGGGTTGCCGGCTCCGCTGGCCTTGCCGTAGAAAATCTCGTCCTTGCGCACCATTCCCAGTGCAAAAGCATTTACCAACGGATTGCCGCTGTAGCAAGACTCGAACTTGGTTTCGCCGCCCAGGTTGGGCACGCCAAAGCAATTGCCGTACCCGGCAATGCCGCTAACTACGCCCTCCACAATGGAGTGGTTTTTGTGGATCAGTTCCGGCTCGACGCCGGCTTCGTCCGTGACCGGGCCGAAACGTAGGGAATCCATCACCGCCAGCGGTCGTGCGCCCATGGTGAAGATATCGCGCAGGATGCCGCCCACACCGGTCGCCGCGCCCTGGAAGGGCTCAATGTAACTGGGGTGGTTGTGGCTCTCAATCTTGAACGCGCAGGCCCAGCCCTCTCCCACATCAATGATGCCGGCGTTTTCGCCCGGCCCTTGCACCACGCGATCACTCCTGGTTGGCAGGCGCTTCAAATGCACTCGGCTTGACTTGTAAGAGCAGTGCTCGCTCCACATCACGCTGTAAATTCCGAGTTCTGTCAGGGAGGGAACGCGCTCGAGGGCTTTTAAGATGCGCTCGTACTCGTCCGCTGTGATGCTGTGCTGGGCCAGCAACTCCGGGGTCATTACTACCGGCTCGGGTACAGGGGCAGGGGAGGCGGTGGTCATCACGATTACGTCCATTGTCGCATGGCGTTCACACCTTCACGGCGCGCAGAGATTGATGCGATGCCCCAAACCCACCGACAGGTTTCGACTGGCATCCGCTTCCGGCACTGGCCTTTCGTATCAACGCTATGCGATACTTTGAATGCCCACGCACCCCAGCCGGGATGGCGGAACTGGCAGACGCAGCGGACTCAAAATCCGCCGATCGCAAGGTCGTGGGGGTTCGACCCCCCCTCCCGGCACCACACCTAAGATAAGCACAGTAAATAAGTTAAATGAATTTTCCCATTGCTCATTGACTGTAGTGTTTGGTGGATGAGGACGATCCGAATTCACAGTGGAACGAGCGCCGCTGGGGATAGAGCCGCATTTGAGCGTAAGCTTCACGGACTTCTTCGGATATATGGCTCGCGGGCCCCTTGCCAGTAGACCGAGAACCGCTCGTCCAACACCTGGTAGAGGGGCTTCAATTTCATCTCTTGCACCTGGTCAACGGTCCGGAAACGCAGTTCGCCTTCGTCTGTTTTCCTCACCCACGCCGGCTCAGTCCTGGCCTCTTTACTCGTTTCTGCTCTCACTGCAGAGTCTGCACCTGGTCCAGGCTTGAATTGCGGGATCGACAGGGGCGGCAGGCGGTCCATGTCAGGGCCCTGGTTGTTGTCGATCATTTCCCGGCTCAGGCCGTCTCGACCCAATTGTGCCGCCAGCACAAGCGGCCCATAGGCCAAAGTAGCCAGTTCCGGACTCCCTACGACTGGCTCTTGGCGAAGCGCCATCGGCAAACTCACCTCAACCCGGTCACCATTTTTCCAGGTACGGTCAAGAACAAGGTAGCCATCGCTTCCCGCGGCAGACTTCTCAGGCCGTCCGTTGATTCTCACACTGAAGCCCGTGGTCCAATGCGGGACGCGCACCTTGAGCGCAAATGCGGCTGGCTCTTCGGCGTGCACGACCACGGAAGTACGCTCCTCCTCGGGAAATCTCGTTTGCTGCACCAGTCTCAAGCGCTTCTCCGGCCAACTCACCTCCGAAGCCACAAACTGGTTCACAAAGAGGCTGGTCTCGTCATGAAAATAGATCGTGTCCACCAGCTTCGCGTATTCTTCGGCGCCGGTTCCAGTGCAGCACCAGTTCGACTCGAACTGGTCTCCAAAGGTCTTCCATCCTCCGGGAATCGTGGGAACGTAATACATCAACATGCCATCCATGTTTTGCGTG
>JANXQR010000384.1 GCA_025353435.1 Acidobacteriota bacterium
ATGCGAGGTGATAAGTTGGCATGCCGTCGCTGCGCAGAAGCGCGAAGTCTTCAACTTCGTCGGCCAGCTTGGACTGGTCACCGTAGACGGAATCAGTGAATCGCAAAGTGCGCTCGAAGCCGGACTCAAGGCTGCGGGGGACGCGGTAGCGGAGGGCGAAGGGTTCGCCTGCGGCGGCTCGGCGGTCACTTTCTTCGCGGGAGAGATCGCGCATCCCGGGGTTGAAGAGCCAAGCTCCCTCACGGGAGGCAGCTCCTTGCGCTGATTGCTGGTCATTGCCAGTAGCGTGGGCGGGGGTGAAGTCGCGGTAGGCGAGGCCTTTTTCAAAGATGGCATGGGAGGCGGAGCGATGGAGGGCGAGGCGCTCGGATTGCTTGTACTCTTCGTCCCAGGCGAGGCCAAGCCAGCGTAGGCCTTCGACGATGGATTGGACGCTGGCGTCGGAATTGCGTTCAATGTCGGTATCGTCCAGACGGAGCACCATGGTGCCGTTGTTGTGGCGCGCGTACAGCCAATTGAAGATGAAAGTGCGGGCGCTGCCGACGTGGAGGAAGCCGGTGGGGGAAGGCGCAAATCGTGCGCGTGGGTTTGGTGCGGAAGAGCTGGAGTCTTGTGACATCAGTGAGGTTTTTCCTAACTGATGCTAGCAGTTTGGGCTGCGACCGGATTTGGATGCTTTCGGCGCGTGCGCCGCCTTCTACATCGCGAGGGGGGCGCGAATTTGTCGGCGGTGGGCGCGATTCGTCGAGGATTTCAGTCCGTCGACCGTGGTCTATCCGGGCGGAAGTGTCAGCTTAGCGGGGGATAGGTGGCTGAGGCGGATAGGGCGAACCGGGCGACCAACCCGCCTGGGGGACGGGGATCACCTTCCAATCAGAGAAGGCGAGGACATAACAAAGGATGAGTCCGCCGAAGGGCACAATGTAAAGAAGTGAGAGCCAGGGAGAGAAGCCGGCCTTTTTGCAGATGAACCAGAACGGCAGAATCCTGATGGCCGCAATAACGACGTAAATTACGGGCAGGATGGCCATGCTAGCGAGGACTATCTTCTGGATTAGGGCTGGATCCATGGGCGGTTGCTGCAGAAACAGCGCGAGATGCATGGCGGGGCTCCAAATTGGATTTGGGGGACTCTGAGCCACGTTACGGCCAAAGATTGGAAACCGCAATAGAAATCATGAGCGCAGTTGGCGGCGGATCCAGGAGGTCAAAACGCATCTGGCGCGCAGGATTTGTAACTGTCCCGGAGTCTAGGTCTGCCGCGGCCTAGTTCTTAGGCGTTGGCGCTTGGGGAGCGGATGAATCGTTCGAAATCTTAGTAGGGATGGGACGATTGTTTGAGCGGAGGAAGGCGACCATCTGCGCAATCTCATCATCGGTCAGCGACTCGCGGAAGGGCGGCATTTTCTTTCCGCCATCGAGGATGTGGTCGGTGATGGTTTCGGGTGGCCAGGCCTTGTCGTTTTGAATATTGGCGAGCGCCGGGCCTTTGGGGGTGCCCTCCAGGGCGGGTCCATGACAGTGTTCGCACCCCTTATCGCGATAGAGGACGGCGCCCGCCTTGACATCATCGGCCTCGGCACTCGGGGATACGGCGTGTGCGGGGAAAGAAATGGCAGCAAAGACTGCGAGCAAAATGACAGAGAAGCCTGACTTTGATAGAAGCATCACGAAGATTATTTTCTCATGGGGCCCGGTGGTTCGCCTCATTCAGAAGATAGAGGATCCAATTGCTGTTGCGCTCCATAGCGAGAGTCAAGGCTGAGTGAGCGAATAGTCATGTTTGTTAAAGAGAATTAACAGTTCTGTGAATGTCCTGTCACATACGGCCCATAAGGTGAAAAGGATTTCCCACCGGTTTTCATCAATCCATTCAGCTTATTTGGAGGCGGAAGAATGCAGGACAGAGTTGTGACAAAGTGGCGGACAGCCACGCGGATGTTTGTGTGCCTGATGGTTTTGATCATTGGCACTGGTAGCTTGGGCATGGGTAGCTTGCAGGCACAGAGCGATGCAGGTTCGATACAAGGAGTTGTGCTTGATGGTCGCGGGCTGGCGGTGCCGGGAGCGGCGGTTGCGGTGGCTAGCCCCACGGCCGTGGTACGCACGGCGGTAAGCGGAGCGAACGGCAAGTTCACCGTTACAGGGCTGGCGGCCGGAACATACAGGGTGGAAACGTCGGCGACGGGATTCGGAACCAACGTGCGCCAAAATGTGGTGGTTACGGCCGGCCAGACGGCCAATGTTTCCGTTTCGCTGGCTGTCGCTTCCGTGTCGGAAGAGGTGACGGTGGAAGCAGAGGCAGATACGTCGATTGCCGCACAGATGGCCCCTGTGAAGGCCCTGCTCGACATGGCGTCTCCCCGCAGTGAGATTACCAGCCAGTACATACGCGAGTACACGTCGCCGGTGACCGACTTTGCCGACATTACGCAGGCGGCTCCGGGCACGGTCAGCTACGCGACCAACGGAATTGGCAACGGCCAGTCGAAGACCTGGTTCCGTGGATTTGCCGACGGAGCCTTCACCATGACATGGGACGGCGTTCCGTTTCAAGACTCGAACGATCCCACGCATCACTCGTGGGCGTATGTTCCCGCACCGGCGATCAGTTATGTGGACTTCGACCGCAGCCCAGGGACGGCTTCCGATGTGGGGCCGACCAACTTTGCGGGTTCGATCCACATGTTCTCACCCCAAATGGGTCCGGCCACGACATTCAAGGTTTCCGAATCCTACGGGTCCTTCAACACCAACCAGATCCTGGGCGAGTTCAACTCCGGCCTGTTCGGCGGCAAGAACCCCAAGGCGAACTTCTGGTTTGAGGGGCACCACAACAGCTCTGACGGCTACCAGACATTCAACGACCAGCAGCGCACCGCCGGGACTGCGAAGTTCAACTACAAGTTTTCCGACAGGACCTATTTGACGCTGGTCAGCACAATCGTGCTGGTGGACAGCAATACGCCCGACAGCGACCCGACCCGGCAGCAGATTGCCGACCACGGTCTGAACTACGTGATGGACGGCAACCGGCTCAATGCCGACGGCACGTACAACTCGATGTACTACCGGAACTACACCTATCACGTGCCGACCAACTTCGACATCATCAGCTTCGGCACCGAGTTTGGCCACGGCTGGAGGCTGGAGACCAAGCCGTACAGCTACTCCTACTCGAACCACCAGCATTTGCAGAAGGACCAGAGCCAGGACTCGACGCACGAGGTAGCTGTGAGCGACCACAGTGCTGTGGACAAACTGAACCAGTACAATCGCGGCGGCGAAATCACTTCGCTGAGCCAGGCGTCTCGCTTCGGTGTGTTCCGCGTTGGCGCATGGTACGAGTACACTACGACGCACCGCTACCAGCAGAATAGCGATCCCCGCACCTGGGTTGATTCACCACTGCTAAAGAATCTGCGCTTCCACGAGTATTTCAAGACCAACTCGGCGCAGCCTTACATCGAGTACCAGCTGGTTGCGATTCCCAAGTGGACGATCACAGCGGGTGTGAAGAGCGCGCTCTACACCATGGACCTGACCCAGCTTGCTGACGGCAAGGTTGTGGGGAACCTGGGATGCACTTCCACCACTATTGCGGGATGCGCGGGAATCTCCGTGAAGCACAGCGCCTACTACAACAACATCCTGCCGTCGTTTGAGGCGAACTATCGCGTGGCCAGCAATTGGTCAGTGTACGGCCAGTTTGGACGCGGCAGCGAGATTCCTCCCAGCTCCGTTTTCGATGTGACGGGCGCGCAGGTTGCGGTTACGCCCAAGCCGACTGTGGCCACAACCTACCAGGGTGGCACGGTGGTGAAGCTCAACCGCCTGAGTTTTGACGCGGATGTCTTCCACATTCACTTCCAGAACGCATACGGCAGCTACAAGGTAACGGATAATACGAAGCCCGACTTCGGCGATTCGTACTATTACGCCACCCCCGCTACAAACACGACGGGCTTTGAGGTGGAAGGCAACCTGTTTGTGGCCCATGGGTTGAGCTTCAACTTCAACGGGACTGCCGGCCAGGCCAAGTACGAGGCCTTTGCGGGAGGAACACTGGCGAATGGCAAGGTGCTTGCTCCTACGCCGGAACAATGGGTGGCTGCCGCGCCAAACTACACTGTGGGCGCTGGCGCGACCTACCAGGAAAAGAACTGGGATCTCGGTTTCCTAAACAAGCAGATCGGGCCGCGCTGGATGGACAACGGGTCGCTCCACCAGACGACGCAGCTCGATTCGTTCTGGATGAACAACCTTTTCCTGAACTACACAATGCGCAGGAACTCGTTCCTTGATGGCTCGAAGATCAAGCTGAGCATGAACAACCTGTTCGACTTCCACGACGTGGTTTCGCTCGCGCCGGGGGTGAGTGGAACTGCCGCTGCGCCGTACACGCGGGACGGCAGCGATCAGTTGCAGCTACTTTCTGGACGCAGCGTGATGATCACGTTCCAGTTGGGCTTGATTCATCGCGAAAAATAGATCCACGTGGCTCGCGGGTGAGTTGATTCGCGGAGCCTGACAATTAGCTGGGTCCAACAGCAGGCTCTTCGGCAGGCGCGTCTCCCTCAAGGGGTGCGTGCTTGCCGGAGGGCCTTTTGATTTATGGGATGAGTTTTTCGGGAGACTGGCTTCGGCGATAATCTAGCGAAGATGGAAATTGGATCGGGTGGATACGCGGGGCTGTTGCGGCGCGAGATTGCGGTGCGCAACCGCGAATACGCGCCGGGACGGTTGCATGTGGAGAGCTATGGGGGCGATCCGGTTGTGGTGTATGGGCCGGAGGGAGACC
>JANXQR010000409.1 GCA_025353435.1 Acidobacteriota bacterium
GGATACATGCTGATCTTGGTGAAGCCCGGCAGCGTATTCACCTCATTCAAGAAGATGCGCCGCTTGCCACCCGGCTCCATCAGGAAGTCCACGCGCGCGAGGCCCGCCAGGTCGCAGGCTTGGAACGCCTTCACCGCCATCTCGCGAATCTGCTTGGCCTCGGAACGCGTTAGCTTTGCCGGAATTACAGGGACCGAACCTTCCGACAGATATTTCGCTTCGTAGTCATAGAACTCCTTGCCCGGAATGATCTCGCCCACAACGCTGGCTTGGGGTGCGTCGTTTCCAAGCACGGCTACTTCCAGTTCGCGCGCCTTGGGCTCCAGCTTGCCTCGCTTTATCGCGCCGCCTACGCCCTGCTCAATCACCAGCTTGCGATCGAACTTTGCGGCCTCGGTCAGCGCTGGGCCCAGCTCTTTGCGATCGTGCGCTTTGCTGATGCCGACCGATGACCCTAGATTCGCGGGCTTCACAAATACTGGATACTTGAGCGCGGCCTCAATGGTTGAAATTACCTTCCTTGGCGACTTCTCCCACGCACTGCGCAGCACCGTCACGTGCTTCACAATGGGCAGTCCCGCTTCCTTGAACAGTCGCTTCATCACGTCCTTGTCCATGCCGGCCGACGAGCCCAGAACTCCTGAACCCACATACGCGATGCCCGCCAGCTCGAACAAGCCCTGGATGGTGCCATCTTCGCCAAACGTGCCGTGCAGCACAGGAAACACAACGTCGATCGATCGGTCTTCCGGCACGTTGGGCCCTGGCTCCGGCGCCAGCAACATCGGCATTCCCTTTTCGAGGAGCCTTGCACCCGGTGTCGCCTCCGGATCGCCCGCCCGCAGTCGGCTTGCGGCAGCGCTGGTATCGCCTTCCAGCAGGCCGTGCGCGTCGGCTGCCGCCAGCCAATGGCCGTCCTTGGTGATGCCGATAGGCACCACATCAAACTTTTTACGATCGATTGCTTTTAGAACAGAAGCGGCTGACAGCAGCGAAACCTCGTGCTCGCCGCTGCGCCCTCCAAACAGAATTCCTACGCGAAGCTTTTTAGCCATGACTCTATTTCACACCATCGTCCCAATTTACACTTCACGATCGTGGATAATTCCAATCCGGAAGGCAAGGTCGTAGGCCTTTGGAAGCCGGTAGCCGGCCACGGTGGATGAAGCTTTCCGACCCACGCAATCCGGGGTAGCAAAGCTAGAGGATCTTCTTTCCGAACGCCGAACAGGCCAGTTCCACAGCCAAATCGGCAGTGCGGTTGTGCTCGTCGATCACCGGGTTGACCTCGACAATCTCGAAGCTGAGCAGGCGGCCGTGGTCGGCCAAGATCTCCATGGCCAGGTGAGCCTCGCGGTATGTCGCACCGCCGCGAACTGGAGTGCCCACGCCAGGCGCATCTTCAGGGTCGATCCAATCCATGTCCAGCGAGACGTGGTAGCCAACGGTGCCGCGACCCGCCGCGCGCAGAGCCTCTTCCATCACCGTGCGCATGCCGCGCTCGTCAATGTCGCGCATGGTGTAGACCTCCGCCACTCCGGCACGCTTGATGTTGGCGCGCTCCGCGGCGTCGATATCCCGTACGCCGATCAGTACCGTATTCTCCGGCGCAATCTTCGGCGAATATCCAAATATGTTGCTCAGCTCTTCAGGACCCAGCCCAAGCAGCGCCGCCAGCGGCATGCCGTGGACATTCCCCGAGGGAGACGTGTCCGGGGTGTTGATGTCGGAGTGCGCGTCGATCCAAAGCACGCCGATCTTCTGCCCCTGCCGCCGATAGAATTCTGCAACGCCCGAGATCGAGCCGGCAGCAAGCGAATGATCGCCACCAAGCACCAGCGGGGTCATGCCTTCCTCCAACGCTTTTAGAACGGCGTCGGCGGTGCGGGTGCAAATCTCCGCGATCGGCTTCAGGTAGCGGGCGCTATCGCTGCCCGAGGCCTGCGTCTCAGGAATCTCCACGCGAATGTTGCCGCCATCGGTGACCTTGTGCCCCAGGGCTTCCAGTCGTGCTTCCAGGCCGGCGACGCGCATGGCCGAGGGGCCCATGTCAACGCCGCGTCGGCTTGCCCCCATGTCCAGCGGGACACCGAGAACGCGAATTTTGCGGGTGGGAAGTGACTGGAGACCGCTGCGGGAAGAGTGGCTCTGAACTTCGGGGGATCCTGGGTTGGTAGGCATAGCGAATTTTCGTTCCAAATCGGTACTTTTTTATTCCACTGCGAAGACCGAAACTAGTTTTCCGGGGCGAAGTTACCGCGGAAATCGGTGCCAAGCGTCGGGCATGCAGGAACCAACTCCTGGAATAACCCGAAAGAACTATTACACCACAATCTGGGACATGTAAGACTAAGGTCCAATCAATGTACAGAGATCAGACATTGCTGTTGCAGGCGACGTGTACGCCGACGACGTGTATGAGGCCGAAGTAACGGCGGTGGGGGTATCTCACCCTTTGGAAGACTCGCGAATGAAGATCCGGCTATTCGAGTTAGTGCTGTTGTTGGGAACGTTCGCAACGGTTCTGACGGCCCAGCCGGCCCAATTTACAACGCTCAGCGCCATTCACACACTTACTAACGAACAGGCAAGCCAGCATCTTCCCGTCGAATTTCAAGCCACGGTTACCTACTTTCGCTCATACGAACGGACGCTGTTCGTCCAGGACGGCGAGGCCGCGATTTATGTGCAGGCGATCACGCCCCTCAAACTCGTCCCCGGTGATCGAATCCTGATAAAAGGCAACACCCATGAGAGCTTTCGCCCGTTCGTTCTGAGCAGCGATATCAAGTTCATCGGACAAGGCACGCTGCCCAAACCGGTAGCGGCCAGTTACAAGGATCTGAGCTATTCCCGCTACGATTGCCGCTTGGTTACGGTGCGAGCGGTGGTTCGGACGGCGGATGTTTTGAATTCCTCGGTGCGCAATTCAATACTGCAGATGATGGCCGACGGCGGGGACGTCAACGCCACCGTCGATACCGACGACGCGGTCGCTCTTCGCGGCCTTCTTGACGCAGAAGTCGAGGTAACCGGTGCCGCTTCGGGGCGGTTCGACGGCAAGATGCAGCAAACGGGCTTTGTCATACACGTTGCTTCCCTCAGCGATATCAAGGTCATCAAGCGCGCTCCCGCCAGTCCGTGGTTGCTGCCCGTCACGCCGATGGACAAGATCCTGCTCGATCACAAGGTAGCCAATGCAACGCCACGCGTGCGGGTCGAGGGAACCATCACTTACTACCAGCCCGGCAAGGCTGCAGTGTTGCAAAGCGGCTCCAAAAGTCTTTGGGTAATGACGGATGCGCGGAACGACCTGACGATCGGGGATGTGGCCGATGCAACGGGAATTCCCGATGTTCACGACGGCTTTTTGACTCTGACGCGAGGCGAAATTCAGGACAAGGGTATTCAAGCTCCTATGACTCCAAGTGCTTCGTCCTGGAGTGAACTCGCCCAAAGCCACCGCCTGTTTGATCTCGTTTCCATGAAGGGCAAGCTCGTGATGCAGGTGCGAGAAGCTGCCGAAGATGAGTACGTTCTGCTTTCGGACGGCCACCTGTTCTCGGCTATTGTCCGCCACCCATCGGAGACGAACAGCTCAGTCGCGCCGCCGCCGTTACCGCCGATGCGCGAGATTCCGCTGGGTTCCACAGTTCAGGTGATCGGCGTTTGCATGCTCGACGACGCGAACCCATTCGACGCCAACGTTCCGTTCAAACTCATGATGCGATCCGCTGACGACATCCAGGTCATTGCGCGGCCCTCCTTGGTATCCGTCGCCAACCTTGTGAAGTTGGTCACGGTTTTGCTGGTGGTAGTGTTGGCGGTCAGCGGCTGGGGTTGGATGCTCAAACGGAAGGTCCTACGCCAGACCGCCGACATCGCTACGCGGATTGATGCAGAAGCGGTCTTGGAGAGGCGCAACGCGCAGATCGAACAGCGGCGCAGTCGAATTCTTGAGGACATTAACGGGACTCGGCCCCTGGCAGAGATGCTGGAGGATATCACCACCCTGGTTTCGTTCCATTTGAATGAAGCGCCATGCTGGTGCGAAATCAATGATGGTGCGCGCCTGGGTCGTTTTCCCAGCAATTCAGGTAGCGTGCGCATTCTTCGCGAAGAAATTCCGGCGCGCTCGGGGCCAGCACTGGGTGCACTCTTTGCGGCCCTCGATCCTCGCAATGAGCAATTTGAAGAAGAGCGTCATGCTCTCTACATGGGCGCGCGCCTTTCCACCCTCGCCATTGAAACGCGACGCCTTTATTCCGACCTCGTTCATCGTTCGGAATTCGACCTGCTCACCGACATCCACAATCGCTTCTCGCTCGACAAGGAACTCGAACGCGTCATCGCTGTCGCGCGGGAAAACGCCAGCATCTTCGGGTTGATCTACGTCGACCTCGACGAGTTCAAGCAGGTGAATGACCAGTACGGCCATCGGGTTGGCGATCTCTACTTGCAGGAGGTGTCGGTGCGCATGAAAAAGCAGCTGCGAGCCGGCGATCTTCTCGCCAGGCTGGGGGGCGACGAATTCGCTGCGCTAGTCCCCAAGGCGCGGACCCGCGCAGAGGTGCAGGAGATTGCGATGCGCCTGGAAAGCTGCTTTACTACCCCATTCCAGGTGGAGGGATACTCCCTAAGCGGCTCCGCCAGCGTCGGCATAGCTCTCTATCCTGAAGACGGAGACACCAAGGACGGTCTGCTCAGCGCCGCCGATGCGGCCATGTACGTCAACAAGTACACGCGTCACGAGTCCCAGGAAAGTGTCCAGCCCGGCCAGCCTTCATCCCGCCGCTCTCCGTCCGGTTCCTGAGCGGGGCTGCCTGCTTCTACCCCTGATCTTCGCGCGCGGCTAGCCCTTCCGTCGGTACAAGATCTGGAATTCGTAGCTTGGATTGGGCGGGAAAATCGCGGCCACGTGCCGCAGCCGCTCAGCCAGCGCCGGCGCAGCCAGCAGCGGGTACTCGCGCTCGCGCAGGTCGTGGTAGTCAAAGTCGACCGCCAGCGCCAGCATATAAACGGCCAGAGCATCAGAGAACGCCGACTCAATGTAGATATTGCGCAAACGTTCGTCGATGCCCTTGGTGCCGTTGCGGCTGTCCTGCGCACGGCGGCGCGTCTCCCATGCGTCCTGGCTGGTTTCGCCCCTCACCTGGGCTTGCGCCTGAGACCATGCGAGAGTGCCAAAGCTTTCAGGAACTCCGGCGGCCTCAACAAAGTTGTGCGCCACGTTGATAAAGAACTCAAACGCCAGCCCAAAGCGATCCTCAACCAGGCGCGTCGAAAGGAACACCGCTTCGGTGGCGCCGAATGACGTATTGCGATGGCACACTGCGCGATCGCCCAGGTCAACCGTGTACGACGGAGCGATCATAACGTCGCCCGTGTCCGCAATAGCAAGCGGCACAAAGTAGTATGCACGATGCATCAGCGCTGCTGAGAGCGTGGCTGGCACCGCGGATACAAGCCGTTCCAGGTCGGTGTCGGAGATACGATTCTCGCCCCACGCTGCGTAATGAATGCCGTTGCCGGCCATCACCACCAGAACCTGGGTTGCTACCTTGTCTGCCGGCCAAAGTTCAATCTGTGCGCTTGAAGCCATCGAGTCTGTATTCTAGACGAGCGAGGCCATCGTCATCATTCAATCGACACAAAGCACGCGTCAAGGCGGTAGAACTGTCCTCGGATTTCCCCTGCGCGGATTCGGGCTATTCACCAGCCTGTTGCTGTCCTTTGCGTCGTCGCTCTTTACGTTCTGCCTCGCCACCATGATCGCCATCTTTTCCTTGCTGATCTGGAACATTGGCGGCAAGCACGCAGTCGACTACGCGGACAGCTATCGCTTCATCGGGCTTCCCTCCGCATTGGTGGTGTTGGTCATCGCCCTGCCATTCTTCGGAGTTGTCTGGATCCGCTCAAAATTCCAAAACTAGGGGCACCCATGCCAGTCCATTCCATCTCCCCGGCAGCGCTCAAGCGGGCACTCTCGGGCGGCGAGACAGAGCAGATCCGCTCCTGGTGCGCAGCGCTTGAGGCTGGCGGCGTGCTCTATTTTCCTGAGACGCCCTTGCCGATTTCAGCCGACGACCTTGACACCCTGCTCGGCCAGCAGCAAACCGAAAGTAAGCTCCACAAAAACATTGCCTACAAGCCGAAGAGCGACGAGCTGACCGGCGTGGACGCGAAGACATCACCCGGCGCCAGCGTCCACCAAGTGCACGATGTGATGCGCCGTTATTCGCAGACGGTGGAACGGTTCCTGACCCGATTTCTTGCGCCCTACCGGCAGCGTTGGGTGCTCGACTACGCCAGTTACCGGCCGCTCGAGGAGAAGGGGCGCGATCTTGCCCTCCGCCGCCGCAACGATCTGCTCCACACCGATGCGTTTCCCACCCGCCCCACGCGCGGCTGGCGCATCCTGCGCTTCTTCCAGAACATTAATCCCACCCGCACGCGCGACTGGGTGGTGGGCGAACCGTTTTCCAACGTGGTTGGGAGCTTTGCGCCGGGAAAACTCGCCATGCCCCGCGCCGACAACATTCTCGCCCGCGGAGGAAAGCAGCTTGCCACCGCCACCGGCCTCGCCAAGCTGGTTCCTCAATGGAAGCGCACGCCCTACGACGAATTCATGATGCAACTCCACAACGCCATGAAGGAAGACACGGAGTTTCAGGACACCTGCGCCAAGGAGTACGTAGAGTTTGCGCCCGGTTCGAGTTGGATGGTCTACACCGAAACCGTGCCCCACGCCGTGTTGGCAGGCCAATACGCGTTAGAGCAGACGTTCTTGGTCGATCCCGCCGCCCTGGTCACGCCTGAATCGGCCCCGGTGGCCGTTCTCGAGAAGATGGCGGGAGCAAGGCTGGTTTAGGAACGGGATTCCCTACGATTAAACCCCCGCAGGCTTCGGATCTTCCGGATCGTACTGCGCCACCTTGATCTTGCGCGCCAACCCAAGTTTCGACAAAATCCAAATCCCATAGAAGTTGGGGTCGACCTCGTACCACTTCAGGCCGTGCTTTGCCGAGACCGGGTGCGCGTGGTGGTTGTTATGCCAGCCTTCGCCGCCCGTCAGCAGGGCCACCCACCAGTTGTTGCGCGAGGCGTCCTTGGTCTCAAAGCGGCGGCTGCCCCACATGTGCGTGGCCGAATTCACCAGCCAGGTGGTGTGCAAGCCGAGAGTCACCCGCAGCAAAACACCCCAAAGAACCATGGCGATGCCGTTGACGAAGCCGCCCCAGATCCAGCCGCCGGCAAGCAGAAGCACGCCGCTCGCGACCAGGGGAACCCAGTGGTACTTGCTCAGCCAGACATGGAACTTGTCCTTGCGAAGGTCCGGCGAGTAGCGCGCCAGCGCCTCGGTCTGGTCGTGGAGCGACTTTCCGAAGAAGATCCAGCCCATGTGGGCCCACCAGCCGCCCTCGTTGGGGGTGTGGGGGTCGCCTTCGTGGTCGCTGAGCTGGTGATGCACGCGGTGTGTGGACACCCAGAAGATCGGCCCGCCCTCCAGCGAGAGCGTGGCGCACACCGTCATGATGTACTCAAGCCACTTGGGAACGTAATAGCCGCGATGCGTGAGCAGGCGGTGATAGCACATGCCAATACCCACGTTGATGGCCAAAATGTAGAGAATCGCCGCGACAGCCAGCCGCTGCCAGCTGAAAAAGAAGAACGCCGCCAGAGCGCCAACATGGAACAGGCTCATGGCCACCAATGTGATCCAGTTCACGCCGAAGGGAATCGTAGCCTTCTTGCCCATGCGGATTTGATCGCGCGCGGCAACCACATGCATCACAACGGATGCGGAAGAAGAGGGAGCGCCATGGATCGGCTTCGCGGCGACGACTGCGGTGTCTTCGGTAGGTCTTGCGGGGACGATTGTTGCCATGCGGTAGGGTTTCCTCACGCGAGTGGACGAAATCCCACTCATAGCTCGATTGTAGCCCAGCAGACAATCAACGATGTCACGCCAGGCCAAAATCGGATGAAAAAGCTCCAGAATATTGAGCGTTGTGTGCGCTTCGTCACAAACAGACGCGGGTCCTTGCACCGCTTCAACAACAAACCCTTCAAAATCAGTCTCCCTGATCGGGCCGTCTGCTATGCTCCTGCCATTCCCAAACACTCTCCGCAACCGCCCGACTGCGGTCCGCCCCCTTGAAACCAAGACAGGTAACGCAAGACAGCAAACCTAAGACAGAATATTGGAGCCGCAATGGCAAGCGAAACAAGCCGGATCGAAGCCTTCTCAGACGGAATCTTTTCGATCGCCGCCACCCTGCTGGTCCTCGAGCTGAAGCCGCCGGCTCCCAACCTTCCGTTCTGGCACGGACTGGTGGCGCAGTGGCCGGGGTTCGCTGCCTTCCTGCTCAGTTTCCTGTTCATCGGCATCATGTGGATCAACCACCATCGCCTCTTCACGCACGTCCGGCGGTCAGACGACATGCTGCTGCTGAGTAATCTTCTTTTGCTGCTCGGCGTGGTCTGGGTACCCTACGCAACCTCGTTGATGGCGCAGGCCGTAACCAGGGGCAACCTTCTTGATGCAGCCATTCTCTACAACGGCTCTTACCTTGCCATCGCGCTGCTCTACAACCTCTTGTTCTATACGTGTATCCGACGCAAGCTCGTCGACTGCGACTTCTCTGCCGTGCGAAACATTGCCAGAAGCTACATCATCGGCCCCTCGATCTACGCGCTGTGCCTGGCCATCACGTGGTGGAACGTCCCGCTGAGCCTTTCTATCAATGCCGGAATGGCTCTCTACTTCCTGCTCTCGCCAAGCCTGCGGGGAAAGCGCCCTCGAGCTTGATAATCCGCGGCAGGCAAACCGTCCGGAGGGATCGGAGGACGCCAATCGCATTTCCCTACCGCAGGCTGGCTTCTTCGAATACAACCTTGACCAGGTTCGCCGTCATATCATCGAAAGCCGCGTCCAAATCTTTATCCTTGCCAACAAATCGCTCCCGAAACGGCATCAAGTCCACCGCCCCTTTTACCTCATCGAGAGTGCGAAACATCGCCGGGCCGCTCTGCCTTAGCTTGGCGTTCACCTGCTCAACCGCACTCTTCATCAGATCCTGCATCAGGTAGACATAGGCCTTGTCGTGCATGACCGGCCCGTGTCCCGGAACAATCGTATCCGCGTCCAATTGCGCGAGCTTCTGCAGGGTTTGAATCCACTCGACCGGATAGCCGTCGTAGATGTAGGGAATCGGTTGGACGACGAGATCGCCCGCCACCACAATTCTCTCTTTAGGGAGATACACGATCGCGTCGCCTGAAGTGTTGCCTCGTCCGAGGAACTTGACCTCAACTTCCCGATTGCCTATATCAATGGTGAAATCCTGATCGAACGTGAGAGTCGCACTTTGAAACGTAACTTTTCTTAGCTCGTCGATCACTGCCGCACGCCGAGTCAGCGCAGTTCTCACTTCCGTTGTCTCGTCCTTTGTCAAGGTGTGTCCGGCCCCTGTTTTCCCGGTGTCGAGCATTTTTTGGAGAGCGGCTCTACCGTTTTCTTCCCGGCTCGCTGACCCCGGACCGAACATGTCCATGTCCTTCTTTGTTTCCGCATGGGCGATGATGGTCAGCGAAGGAAAGGCCTCCATGTAGACGCGATTTCCCAGGTTGTGATCGTTGTGAAAGTGCGTGTTCAGCAGGAAGGTTATGGGCTTGTTCGTCCACTGACGGATTTGAGCAATGTCTTCCCGAGCCGCGGACGGCAGAAAGCATGAATCCACCACAAATACCTGCCGCTCGCCAACGATGACGGTCGTATTCCCGCTGGCGAATCCGTCACCCGCATCCTGGTGCTGAATTTCATACACGCCTTCGGCTAGCGTGGTCACTTTTCGATCGGTCTGCCCAGGCATTGGCGTGGCGGCAGAAAGTCCTAACGCAAAGATCGTGAGAAGTGGAAGTGAAAAGAGCTGCCACGAATAGGCGCG
>JANXQR010000452.1 GCA_025353435.1 Acidobacteriota bacterium
CTCGTCACCCGCATACATTCCGTGCTAGCATTCTCCCCACATCGTGCTTACGCCGGAATACGTTCCGAGTTGAGGCACCCTCCTTACAGAGTTCGCCAAACACCGCAAAGGGGGCGGACATTATGAAGCTTTCCGCATCCACCGCAACAGCCGGCATTTCCATCCTGTTGCTCGCCGCCGCGCTCCCCGCCCAGACCGCCTCCGCAATCGCCGCCACAACCTCCGTTTCGAAGGTGCGAATCGTTCGCCTCAGCGAGGTAAAGGGCGCCGTCCAGCTTGACCGCAGCAATGGCCGCGGTTTGGAACCCGCCATAACGAACCTGCCCATCGTTGAACAGAACCGGTTGCAAACCGCCACCGGCGTTGCTGAAGTCGAGTTCGAAGACAACAGCAGCCTGCGCCTCGGCCCGGATTCAATCGTGGAGTTCCCCGATCTCTCCCGCACTGCCGCTGGAACAACCGTGTCGTCCGTCCACCTGGTAAAGGGCATGGCCTATATCACTTTGGTCAAGTCCAAAGGCAACGAATTTAACGTGCTCTTCGGCTCCCACAAAGTCGCCTTGCCTCCTTCGACGCACATCCGGCTGCGTGTCAATTCCAGCGACGCCACCCTGGCTGTCCTTGACGGCGCATTGACGGTCGACACACCGCAGGGGAACATCGAAGTCTCCAAGAAGAAAACACTCACCTTCCCAATGGGAGAGGAGATCGACCCAACCATCGCGAAGAACGTGGCCCCTGACCCATTCGATTCATGGGACAAGCAGGCCACGGAATACCATGCGCGCCTGGCAGCTTTCGGAGCCTTCGGCAATTCACCCTATTCGTATGGCAACAGCGACCTGATTTATTACGGGGCGTTCAGCAATGCTGGCGGATGCGGGTCGATGTGGCGCCCCTACTTTACCAGCGCTGGATGGGACCCCTATTCAGCTGGTTCCTGGGCCTATTACCAGGGTGCAGGATATTCATGGGTTTCGCCTTATCCTTGGGGGTGGACTCCCTATCACTCCGGATCGTGGTCCTATTGCCCCGGCGCCGGATGGGGCTGGCAGCCCGGCGGTACCTGGTCGGGCCTCAACAACGGCACTATGATCGCGTTTAATCCCACCAACGGGGCCGGGAACGGCAGCGGGAAGAATCCGCGCCCGGTTGCGCCGCCTCATCCGCCTCGCCCAGGCGACCCAACCATGGTTTCGGTCATTTCCAAACCGATTGTCCGCTCCGAGATGGCATCCAACAACTCATTCGTGTTCCGCAAAGACTCGGCCGGACTCGGCATTCCGCGCGGTGAACTCGGCGAGCTGAACAAGTTTTCGCAGCACACCGGCCAGAAGGGCACAGCCAGCACCCCCGTATACGTGAACGTGGGCGGCGGCACTCAGTCGTCTTACGGAATGCGCCCCGCCAGCCCAACCCTCGGACCAGTCTCCATCCACCGCGGTTCTCCGCCGCCACCGCCGGATTGGAATTCTAGCGTCTCCTCCTCGGGCGGTGGATCCTTTGGCGGGGGTTCCAACAGCTCAAGCCCGATGACCTCGCCAAGCTCAGGTGGTTCAGTGGGGCGTCCGTCACCCTCTCCAGCACCGGCGCCCAGTCGACCTCGCTAACGATGTGCCGGGTCGGCGAACGCCAACCCGGCACATTCCCGAAGCTCCATCCTTTCCCTCCCGCATAAACCTGGATCGATCCACTCCCGCGCCATGTTGTGAGCCTTCCGGTGTCGCGCCCTCATGCCCATGTCCGGATGAAGAGACTGGAACGCTATCATTGACCAGACATGACTGCACCGAACGTTCGCGTCCGCTTTGCTCCTTCGCCCACCGGCCTGCTCCACGTCGGGAATGCGAGGACGGCGCTCTACAATTGGCTCTTCGCCCGCCGCACCCATGGCGTTTTTCTCCTTCGCATCGAAGACACAGACCTCGAACGTTCCGAGACCCGCTACGAGGACCAGCTCATTGAAGACCTGCGGTGGCTCGGCCTCGAATGGGATGAGGGCCCTGGTCAGCCAGCCGAAGCTACGGGCGAAATGGGCGCTTACGGCCCCTATCGCCAGTCCGAACGCCTCGCCGTCTACGCCGAACACACCGCCCGCCTCCTCGCCGAGGGCAAGGCCTATCGCTGCTTTTGCACTCAAGACGAGCTAGAGGCCGAACGCAAAACTGCAGCGGCCGTGAACGGTCCCCAAATTTACTCTCGACGGTGCCTGAATCTCTCGCCAGCTGAAATTGAAGCCAACATCGCCGCAGGCAAGCACTTTGCCGTGCGCCTCAGAATCGAGGACCATCCCCTCCGCTTCCACGACATGGTCCGTGGCCCAGTTGAGTTTGCTGCCGAAGCCGTAAGCGACCCGATCCTGGTCCGCTCCGCATCGGGCGTTTCCGCCGGCGTACCGGTCTATAACTACGTGGTCACCATCGACGACGCCCTGATGGGCATCTCCCACGTCATCCGCGGCGACGACCACATTTCCAACACTCCCAAGCAGGTCGCCATCTACCAGACGTTCGGCTGGAAGGTGCCCGAATTCGCCCACCTCTCCACCATCCTAGGGGCCGACCGCGAGCGCCTGTCCAAGCGCCATGGCGCCACCTCCATCTCCACGTTTCGCGAGATGGGATACCTGCCCGAAGCGCTGGTTAACTACCTCGCCCTGCTGGGCTGGGGTGCCGAAGACGGCAACACCGAGACCTTCACGCTCAACGAGCTTACCCAGGCATTCAGCCTGGAGCGCGTAACTGCCTCGCCGGCCATATTTGACTTCGACAAGCTGAACTGGCTCAACCGCCATTACCTGAAGCAGACCGACCCCGCCCGCATGGCCGCACTCGCATGGCCTTACTTCGCAGGGCGCTTCGAGCATCTCGACCAGGCCACGCAGCATCTCCTCGGGCCCTGGTTCGGGCGATTGCTGGCACTTTTCCTGCCTCACGTCGACCACCTCGATCAGCTTCCCGCCAAGGCAGCGCCCATCTTCGGCTACGACCTCGAAGCGGCGTGCGCCAACGAAGAAAACATAGCGGTGTTGGCGGCGGACTCAGCCCGGACTGTGCTCGGCGAGTTGGGCGGTTACGTCCGGGCCCACAATGGCCGCGTCACGCCCGATGTCTTCAAAGAGTGGATGAACGAGATCAAGGCCGCGACCGGCATCAAGGGCAAGGACCTGTTCCACCCCGTGCGCATCGCCCTCACCGGTGCTCACTCCGGCCCTGACTTCGACAAGGTGCTTCCGCTCATCGAAGACGGCGCCGAACTCGCCCTGGGAATTTCCAGCGTCCGCGACCGCATTGAGCAGTTTGTCGGAGTATAGAAGCGCATGAAGGAAACCCGGTGGATCAAGATCCTCAAACCATGACGATTGGCTACATCAGGACCGACAACAGCTTTCGCCACGGATGGCAAGCAGAAATCCTGCTGTCGCGTCCGCTCATCTTGCCACCACGGCACTTCATTTACCCTCGCGAGGCGGAAGAGGTAGAACGCGGGGCCTTGGAAGTGCTGGTCCGCCCGGCTAGCGTGCCGACTGAGGAATCCGACCTGGAACATTCGCCCTCCGCTCAGGAGTTCTTGGCCACTTGCGCCCTCGGCTTCCGCGATCCCTCCGTCCCCTCAGGCATCTGGACCTCTCCCAACCCCAACGAGATCTGTGCCGTCTCCGGCGGCTATGCGTACTTGATTGACACTGCCGCACCCGAGCAATTCACTATGATTCCCTACCGCCCGGTGCTGGAGGTACGCGCCGCGCCGGAGCAAGGGTTGCTGCTCTTTGTGGGCCACCACAAAATCCTCGCGTGGGGTCAAAGTGGACAAGCGTGGGAATCACCAAAACTATCTGATGAAGGCGTGAAAATTGAGCGCATCGATCTCGACGTCCTTCACGGGATGGGGTGGGAAATGGTGTCGGATAAGGAGGCTCCGTTCATGCTAAGCCTCAGTGACGGACGCCGAATCGGCTGACGCTTCGCTCGCGAATGGGAGCGCAGGGGGCTGTCCCTCTGATTCCACCATCGCGGTGCTTCCGGGCTCCCTTGCCAGAAGTCCCAATACGACAAACAGCAATGCCAGCGGCAGGTTGGTGGCAACTGTGTTGATTACGGAGAGCCCGGTGGCTTCCCACTTTTGCCCAGCGGCCATGCGCGCTTCGGTTCTGAGAAGAATGTCCCCAAGCACCGGCTGCAGTGCAAATGCTGCCATTGCAAGCGTCCTCGCCGACAATTTCACTGTCGCGGTGAGGGCCGACTCGGGCTGCTGCAAGAGTCGCAATGACCATGGTGCCAGAATCCCCGCCATCAGGCTCGTCGCGATCAAACTCGCAATGAAGACGGCGAGATGGAAGGCTGGAGCCGAAAGATGCGCGAGCGTGGTCGGAAAGGTCAAGACTGTCGTGCCAATCCCCGTGAGGACCCCCAAGATGGCCATGAACGCGAGCGAGAAAAGGAGAATGCTCCGCCACCGCGAAAGCACGAATTTCACTGAGGACGGGACTTCGGGGACAGCGCCATCAAGGGCCACGCGAACCTGACGAGCAGTGACAACGAAAGCTACAACGAACACGACGACAGTTAGATACTCCCGGCCAAGCCCGAGGGGCATCCCCACTAACATCGCCTTATGCTGCAGATTCTCGAAATCACCATTGGGCACCTCTCCACCGAGTACCGAATGCCCCGTAGCAAACGAATTCAAAATGAGTTTCAACGCCGTCTTTGACAGGCGGGCCATTCCCAAACTGAGCAGACCAGCAAAGATCGCCGGCGCAAGCAGGGCCGGATGCTCGCGGATCAGCTTCCAGGTTCTTATCCAATAGTCCTTCATTGCCCGCCCATTCTATCCCGTCCCGAAAGAAGAGCTCCGCTCCCAGATTGACATTGTCGATCGCGCATTCTTTAACATACAGTTCCATCCATGATGAGTTCCGACCGACGCCGCTTCCTCCGCCAGGCCGCCACCTTGGCTGGCGCCTTCTCCGCCAACAGCCTTTTCCACCAGGCGCACGCGGCAGACTTCCACGTGGCGGGTGCGCGCATCGCGGGCCTCAACGCCATGGAGTCCGCGCAGGACGAAGACTTTTGGGCTGTCATTCAGCGCGCCTACTCGGTCAATCCCAACCTCATCAACCTCAACAACGGCGGTGTCTCCCCCGCCCCCGTCGTGGTCCAGCAGGCCGTCGAACGGTATAACCAGCTCTCCAATGAAGGGCCGTCCTACTACATGTGGCGCATCCTAGATCAGGGCCGCGAGCCGCTGCGTGAAAAGCTCGCTGCGCTGGCCGGCGCGCAGCCCGGCGAGATCGCCATCAACCGCAACTCCACCGAGGCACTCAACACCGTCATCTACGGGCTCGACCTCAAGGCGGGCGACGAGGTCATCGGCACCAAGCAGGACTACCCCAACATGATCCAGGCCTATCGCCAGCGGGCCATGCGCGACGGGATTGTGTACAAGCAACTCAGCTTCGACTTCCCCGTCGAGGATGACGCGGCGATCGTGAAGGCCTACGAAGAGGCCATCACGCCGCGGACGAAACTCATCCACGTCACTCACATGGTCAACTGGGTCGGCCAGACCATGCCGGTCCGCAAAATCGCCGACATGGCGCACGCGCACGGCATTGAGGTCATTGCCGACGGCGCTCACTCCTTCGGCCTGATGGACTATAAGATTCCGGACCTCGGTTGCGACTACTTCGGCACCAGCCTGCACAAGTTCCTCTCCGCCCCCATCGGCACCGGCATGCTGTGGATCAAAGCCGACAAGATTGAAAAAATCTGGCCGCTCACCTGCAACGGCACGCCGCGGTCAGCCGATATCCGCAAGTTTGAAACGCTTGGCACGCGCAGTTTTCCCATCGAACAGGGCATCGGCGAAGCGCTCAATTTTCACAACGGCATCGGCCCAGCCCGCAAGCAGGCGCGTATCGGCTACCTCAAGAATTATTGGGCCTCGCGCGCGGCGGCCATCCCCAAGGTCAAGCTGCACACGTCCCTGAATCTCAACTATTCGTGCGCCATCTGCGGCGTCAGTGTTGACGGCAAGACCCCATCCGAGCTCGAGAACGCGCTATTCGACGGCTACAAGATTCACACTGTGGGCATTGTGTGGGAGAACATCAAATGCGTGCGAGTGACCCCGCATGTGTACACGTCGATCGCAGATCTCGACAAATTGGTTCGCGCGCTGGGGGAGATCAGTTCGAAGGCGTGACAGGGAGAGGGTGTGCGCTCTCTCCTGCGGTTTGGGAGTGTCTTGGCTCTGGATTCAGGATGGTCTGGTACGCCGCATACACGCCGTCAAACACGGCATCCCAGCTCATGGTGAGAGCGAACTCGCGTGCGGCAAGTCGCATAGCCGCGTGCCGCTTGGGATCGCGAATTACCTCCGCCACGGCATTCGCGAACTCCTCATCAGTCGCAATCCGCCCTGTCTCCCCATCGCGAATGATCGTCGGAGGGCCGCCATCGGGAGTCACGACAGACGGAACGCCGCTCGCCAGAGCCTCCAGAACCACGTTACCGAATGTGTCGGTGTGCGACGGGAACACAAAAAGGTCCATATTTGCGTACGCCTCGGAGAGCGCCTTCCCCTTCAACACGCCAGTAAAATCTCCACCCGGCAAATGCTCGCGAAGCCATGCCTCTTCTCCGCCGTGGCCCACAATCATGAACCTGAAATTGTGAATCCCCATCTGCTCCAGTTCCATCTGAATCGTCGCCAACAGCGCCACATTCTTCTCGATTGACAGTCGGCCTACAAAGCCAAGGACGACCATGCGGTCTTCGGCGCTCCGCGTCCGCATCCCGGGGTGAAACAGCTCCGCATCCACGCCTCGCGGCATCAAGTAGCAGGGGCGGTGCGTCGTGTTTTCGAGCAGCGCACACAGGGCGGGATTGGGCGCGAACAGCACCTGGGCGACCGCGTAGAACTGCGCCGCAAATGACAGCGCGACATCCTCGATCTTTTGACCGGTAAATTCAGCCATCTGCTTGGAAAGGAGCCGCAGGAACCACTCCGAACGCCGGGCAGCGTACTCATGCACGTTGGTGTGCCAGCTGGCCGCCAGCGGCAGTTGCATTGAGGCCGCCAGTCCCGCCCCCAACATGCCCACCTCGCTCGGACCCGTCACGTGAATCAGGTCCGGTTTGAATTGTGCCAGCACATCCTCAATCAAAGGAACATGGCGCAAAAACGCCGGGTCGAAGCGAAGATCCTTTTCGAGAGCGAAGGAGAGAAAACCGCGCGGCAGTTCAAGCGTCCACACATTGCCGTCTTCGGTCAGGCTCTGAACTCGGTCGCCGGCACGCACGCACAAAAAAGGCAGATTTCGCCTTCGCGCGAAGGCCTCAAAATGCCTGCTGGTATGCGCTACTCCGTTTACCTCGTGAAAGGAATCGGGAAAGTAGGCTACACGTGGTGGGCTGGATTTCATGGGCTCGTTCTGAACGCTGGACGTCTCTTTGTCGGGTTTACGTCGGCTGCCTGGGTAGCGACGCCGGGCCATTGCCCGTGCGCCGCCTCCGGTCTCTCGCAATCGCTAGCTTAGCGATCCAAAAATCAGGTTCATTACTGGATTCAGCCTTCGAATTCGCCTAGCGCCAGGCGAAGTTGGTGCGACTCGCTCCAGGCCATGCGCAGACCGCTTGAAACCGGAGCTTTCCCCATCAGCAGAACCAATGCAATGCCCCAGCGCATGATTCCCGGGGGGTTTCCGTCGGGCCAGAGTTCGCTCAACGGGCGAACCACGCCATTGGCGTCAGGGTGATACACGCGCTCGTCCCAAGTACGCGATCCAACCGGAAAATCCGGATAGGGTCGAATGGCATCAATTGTGGACCGAAGGAGACGGTGCTTCCACGGCTCGGCGTATTGCGGCATGAAGAGCACCCTGCTCTTCTTTTCGCGGCGAATCTCGTGCACAAACTCCGTGAACGACGTCGCATTGGTCAGGTTGATGTTCGCATTCGCTTCCACGCCATGGCGATCGCCACCCGAGATCAGCAACATATTCCACTTCTCGGCCAGGCGGCAGGTTGCCCGGTTTTCGTCCCAGTGGCGGAGTCCATTCAGCTCAAGAGCGTGAAGGAAGTTCCCGTTGTTCAAGAGGAACTCATTTACCAGAAATTGATGCTTTTCCTTGCCGGTCAAGAACAAGTCCCACATGGGGTGATTGAAGACCACCAACACATTTGGCTCGTCGTTCAGTTCCGACAGTATCTCGGTAAGTCGCTGGTCGTTGGGTTTATCTGTAAATTCTTCAAGTGTCTGCATCCACTCGGCCGCCTTGGCGCTGGGCAGGTTGTGAATGCCGAGGTGGAAGTCCTGTACGCCGCCGTAGGGCACGCTCCACTCCACCGAAACCGGAATCTGGCGTGCGCTTGGCACGGAGCGCAGCAGCATGGGAGCCTTGATGGTGTCGTGATCGGAAAGCGAGACCATCGACGCAATGTCCAAGTCCTCGATCTGCTTGCTCTCCAGATCGAACGCCAGTTTCGGCGTCATGGGAGGGGTCCAGTAGCTGGCGGAATAATTCACGCGCATCCCATGCCGGTCGGCAGCCCGGTTTTCAAGGCGGGAAAGCCACGGGCGGATCATCGGGTACTGATTGCCGACATTGGCGAGAAAGTCGAGAGTCTCCTGTGATTGGTTGGTGTGGCTGTGTAGTGAGACACCCGCACGAAATCCCTTTGCGGCGCTTTGGTCGCGCCACAGGTAAGACACGGTTGAGTTGGGCATGTCGCTCCTCATTCCCGCTTTCTGATTGGGTTTGCTTACGGCCAAGTGTCGCAATACTGCGTCAAAAACCGATTAACGCCCCGCGAATAACGGTTCAATTGCGGTAGGAACCAAGAGAATTACCAACAATTCTCTGAAACCTGGCGAAGGACCGCAACGCACCAGAGTGCCTCAAGATAAGCCGCTCACTTACAGTGTAGATCTGACTCAAGTACACTCGTTTCGGCCCTTTGGAGTCAAGCGTGAAAGATGGCAGTCGGGTTCTGGTCATTAATCCTGGGTCGACATCGACCAAGATCGGAGTCTTCCTGCAACTCGCTTCAAGCAAGTTGACAAGTTCACAGGATTGTAACATTCCCTTTACAGAGGAATGGTCCAGCAATCTCCATCATCCCGACAGCGAACTCGACAAGTTCCGCGGCTGGTCAGCCTTCGCTCAGACTGAATTCCGCTATGCCGCCATCCGCCAGGCACTTGAATTGGTCGGGTTCGACCATTGTCATTTCGCAGCCATTGCCGGACGCGGCGGACTTCTGCCGCCCATGGAGTGCGGCACCTGGCTGGTGAACGACGCCATGATTGAGGAACTGCGCCAAGCCCGGCGCGGCGAACACGCATGCAATCTGGGAGCGGTGCTGGCACTCAAATTCGCGCAGATCGCGGGCGTCTCAGCTTATATTGTTGACCCGGTCACGGTAGACGAATGGCAGGATTGCGCCCGCCTTTCCGGCTCTCCGCTGATCGAGCGCTCCGCCATCGGCCACGCCCTCAACATCAAAGCGGTCGCGCGCCGGTTTGCCCGCGAGAAAAGCCGGGCCCACGAGGAAATACGGCTCATCGTTGTGCACCTCGGCAGCGGCATTACCGTCTCAGCGCATCGCGGGGGTCGCATGATCGACCAGAACACGCCGGAGGAAGGTCCGTTCGGCCCCGACCGCACCGGATCGCTTCCGGTCCGCCAGCTCATCCGGCAATGTTTCAAGAGCGAGTTCAATGAGAAACAGCTCGACCGAATGGTCTTCGGCGAAGGAGGCCTGTTTGCCTACCTCGGTACCCGCGACTTGCAGGAGGTGGAGCGGCGTATGGAAGCGTCGGACGCACGGGCCATCGCAGTCTTCGACGCAATGGTTTACCAGATTGCCAAGGAAACTGGTGCAATGGCGGCGGTGCTTCAGGGCCGTGTCGATGGCGTCCTGCTTACCGGGGGCATGGCTCACTCCGAGCGGCTGATAAACCAACTTCGATCTTCAATTGAATGGATTGCGCCGGTATCTGTTTACCCCGGCGAAGACGAACTTCGCGCCCTCGCAGAAGGCGTCTTCCGCGTGCTCAACGGCGAGGAAGAATCGAAAATATTCTTCGCTTCCCAACCGGCGGCCGACCCACACCGCGGTCCCCTCGTGGTTCAGGGCCCGGAGTAGTCTGGCCGCTAAATCTTTTCAAGGTTCGCAAACTTCTCCATCAGCTTCTTCATGCCGTGGCGCGCAAACATCACCGTCAGCTTGGCGTCTTCGCCTTCGCCCTCGCGCATAAGCACCGTTCCTTCACCATACTTGCTGTGCCGCACGCGCTCACCCTTCTTCATCCCCGCAGCGCCGCTAGCCTCGGGAATATCCATCGTCGGCCATGCAAAGGAGCTGCCCTTGACCACTCCGCCCTTGCCACCAAAGAAGTGCGCGATGTTGTCGAGCGAGTTGCCGTCTGCGCCGCCAGTGCGGACAGCCACAGGCTTTGACCCAGCCTGACTGTAAGTCAGCCGCGGCGCCTCCTGGCTCTCGTTCTCATAATCGTAGTGCGGCTCCGCATTTTCGCCTGCCCCGCCTCGCCGCTGACCGAAGTTGTACGCCGGATTTGCCCATGACGGCTTGCGTCCGCTGAGATTCTCAATCAATGCTGGCGGCACCTCGTCCAGAAACCGCGACGGCACACTCATCTCCGGTGCATCGTTTCCATACCGGCGACGATAGTGCGCCCGCGTCAATATAAGAGTGTTCATGGCGCGCGTCATGCCCACGTAGCAGAGACGCCGCTCCTCTTCCAGTTCCTCGGGGTTGTTCAGTGTCCGCGAGTGCGGAAACAGCCCTTCTTCAAGCCCCGCAAGAAACACCAGCGGAAACTCGAGGCCCTTGGCCGCGTGCAGCGTCATCAGCGTGACGCGTGCCTCGGGATCGAACTGGTCCGTGTCCGATGCCAGCGCAGCATGATCTAAAAACTCTGCAAGCGTCTCGCCGCGCACCTCGGCATCGTGCGCCGCGTTGGCCAATTCCTTCAGGTTTTCAATCCGACTGAAGGCCTCCGGCGATCCTTCTGCCTCAAGCGCCTTGATGTAGCCGGTACGGTCGATCAGAAACCGAATCAACTCCGGCAGCGTGGCCGAATCGCCAGGCGCCCGGAAGCCTTCCACGCGCTCGCCATCGCCTCCGCCACCAGCAACGTCGTCCGCACCTTTCGCACCACTTGCCTTCATCTCCAAAACGCGCGCTGCCCAGCCCTTGCCCGTCTTCGCTTCCGCGTTTTTCGGAGTTTCGGCGGGCCGCTTCGGCATTGTGAGAAACGGCCTTTTTGGCTCCGGCGCTGCGAACGGCGAAAAGCTTGCGGCATTCAGCAGGGCCATTTGATTCTCATTTCCACCGAAGCTGAAGTCCGCTGCTTCCGCATCCGCCAACGCGGATTCCGCTTCGTCGCCCCCCGCGCCAAACTCGAATCCCGTATCCGCGTTCTCCGCAGTCTCCGCCGCCACATCTGCCGAAAGCTTGCCCGCAAAATCCGGGTCCATCATGGCCTGCGCGTCCAGAATCAAGGTCCGGAACGACTCAAGCGCCATCAGAGCGCGCGTCGGTATCAGCTTGTTCTGAATCGCCGCGGCAATCCCTTCCCACGTCGATTTATCGGTCTCGAGCGCCAGCCTCTCCAGCGTTGCCAGCGTCTGCGCGCCAATGCCGCGCGTCGGCGTATTGATTACCCGCTGCAGTGCCATCGAGTCGTGCGGATTTCGCACCAGGCGCAGATATCCCAACATGTCCTTGATCTCGGCGCGCTCATAAAAGCTGAACCCGCCCACCATGGTGTAGCGAATGTTGTAGCGCCGCAGCGACTCTTCCACCAACCGTGACTGCGAATTGGTGCGATACAGCACCGCGCAGCGTCCCTGCTCGCCCTCATCGTTATTCTCGCGCAGAAACTTCTGAATGCGGTCGGCAATAAACAGCGCCTCGTTTTCGCCGTCCGGCGCCTCGTAAAATCCGATCAGAGAGCCGCCCTGCCGTTCCGTCCACAGCTTCTTGCCCTTGCGCCGCAGATTATTCGCCACCACAGCGCCGGCTGCTTCCAGAATCGTCTGCGTCGACCGGTAATTCTGCTCCAGCCGCACAATCTTCGCGTCTGGAAAATCCTTCTCGAACTCCAGAATGTTGCGAATATCCGCGCCGCGCCACGAGTAGATGCTCTGGTCCTCGTCGCCCACCGCGCACACGTTTTTGGCCTCGCCCGCCAGCAGCTTCATCAACTCGTACTGCGGCCGGTTCGTGTCCTGATACTCATCCACGAGCAGGTAGCGGTACTTGCGCTGATAGCGCTCTCTCGTCTCCGCTGACACCTTTAGCAGCCGCGCCGCCTCGAGCAGCAGATCGTCAAAATCAAGTGCGTTGTTCTTCCTCAGCTCCGCCTTGTAGCCCTGGTAGATGTGGGCAATTCGCTCGCTGTTCGGATCCTTGGAGCCGAGGTAATATTCCTGCGGATCGACCATGTGGTTCTTAGCCCACGAGATTCGCCCAAGTACTGTCCGCGGTGTGAGCTGCTTTGTATCGAGCCCCATCCGCCGCATGATCTGCTTCACAATCGACGACTGATCGTTCTCGTCATAGATGGCGAAGCTG
>JANXQR010000475.1 GCA_025353435.1 Acidobacteriota bacterium
GTGCCGTCGGGATTCAGCAGCTCGCCGGGGATGAGTTTGACCGCAGTACCTGCGCGGCCGGTAACGGAAATCGAAGGCCAGCCGGCGAAGTTCTGTCCCAGGTCGTAGACCAGCACTCCCGGCTTGGGCTCGGTGCGGTGGATGGGCGTGTAGGTGTGCATGACGCGAATGGGCGGAGCCATTGCGGGCCGCAGTACGCCGCCGGGCCCGTCGGTGATGACAACGGGGTTCCACTGGCTGTCATCGAATGCGAAGCGGTCCCATCCGGTGTTTTCGCTTCGCGCATCGTAGTCTTCGCCGCCATATGTGGACGAGAAGGTGATGGGGCCGGGTTTGGTTTTCCAACTCTGGTCGCTGAGGATTTCGAAGGTTTTACGATTGCGGAGTTCGACGTGAAGTTGGACTATGCAGCGAGGCGGGCCTTGAGAGCCGATGAACTTTTGATAACGCCCGGGCGTCTCCGGCACACGGTACATGCCGTTGCCGAGCATCACGCCCAACGTGTTTGCGCCGAGGCGGAGTAGGGAAGTGACGTCGTAGGTGTCATAGAAGATGGTCTTGCGATAGTCGCTCCAGCCGGGCGCGAGTTCGCTGTTACCGACCTTTGAGCCGTTGATTCGGAACTCGTATTGTCCGAGGCCGGAAACGTAGAGAATGGCGCGCGAAACGGGAGCTGAGAGATCAACGGCCTTGCGCAGGATGGGCATGGGTTTGTTACCGACTTCTGCGTCGGTGGCAACAGCGCCGATCCATTTGGCTTGCCAGACCGGTGCTTTGTGAAAATGTGCAGGGCGGCTCCAGGGGCTGGGACGATCGTTGTCATCCCACACGCGCACCTGCCAGACGTAGGCATGCTGCGCCTCGAGCGGCGTGCCGGCGTAGGGCTTGCCGGCTGTTGCGGACCGGCTCGATGTTACTTTTTCCGTATCCCACAACAGGGACTTGGCGGCGAGCAGGTCAAGGATATTTGAGGCAATGCGGATCTGGTAACTCGATTGATGGACGCTGTGCAGAGCCGGCGAAGCGACGCGCAGCTTCCATGTGAATTCCGGATTGGGATCGGAAACCGCCATGGGTTCAAGCGAGCCGGCGCAGCGCAAATCAACCGGGACGGAGAACTGAGACTGGGCCTGCGAAGAGGGCTGCAGTGCAGCTGCAAGCGAAGCGAAGACTAACAGTGATGCAAGGGCGAATGTGCAAGGGATGTGCCTGAAGCGAGCGCAGGTCATTCCAACGTAATATACCTTTGACGCCGTGATCGGCAATGAGCAAGTGCGTGGCCGAGGCCGAGCGCAGCGTGATCCGTTCTGGAATGGGTGAAGAGGTCCGATACCAAGGGGGAATATTCGATGAAGATTTGTGGGCTAACGCGGGTGGGGTTGCTTTCTATTGTTGCGGCCGGGCTTTGTGGAACGAGTGTGCGGGGCCAGGATGCGGGCGGCGAGATCACTCCGGCGCCGTATCAGACGGCGTGGCAGGATCTTGAGTTTGGTGTGATTCTGCATTTCTCGACGAACACGTTTTTGAATCGCGAGTGGGGCGACGGAACGGCGACGCCGGCAACCTTCAACCCCACGCAATTCGATCCGGACCAGTGGATGGCGGCGATCCGGGACTCAGGCGCACAGTACGTGGTGCTGGTGGCGAAGCATCATGATGGATTTTGCCTGTGGCCGACGGCGGAGACGACTTACAGCGTGAAGAGCAGCCCATGGCGCGGCGGCAAAGGTGACGTGGTGGGAGAGGTTGCGCGCGCGGCCCGCAAGTACGGATTGAAGTTTGGCGTGTATCTTTCGCCGTGGGACCGGCACGATTTGCGCTACAAGGATGCGGCCGCGTACGACCGTTACTACAACGCCGAACTCTCGGAGTTGGCGCAGAACTACGGTGACCTTGTGGAGTTTTGGCTGGATGGCGCGGGGAGCGAAGGCCACGTTTACGACTTCAAGAAGATCATTGAAACGCTGCGGACGTATCAGCCGAACACAGTGGTTTTTGCGGACACCGGGTTGTTTGAGTATGGCGATGCGCGGTGGGTTGGAACGGAATCGGGCAGGGTGGGTTACGAAAACTGGAACGTGATCGATAGGCATGGTTACAGGCGCTGGCGACCGGTGGAAGCCGACACTCCGCTGCGCAAGCAGCACTGGTTCTGGCACGCGAATGATGAGAAGTCGCTGAAGAGTTTGGATGAACTGCTGGAGACATATGACAAGACGGTGGGCCGCGGCGCGCAGTTGATGCTGGGCCTGGCGCCGGACAATCGTGGGCTGCTGCCGGAGGCGGATGTGGCGCGGCTCAAGGAGTTTGGTGCGGCGCTAAACGAGCGCGCGCAGGGGAATCTTTCGATTTCAGGCGCGGCGAACTCGGGGGAATCGGTCGCGGCCTTCGATAACGATCCGGATACATTCTGGTCAGCGCCGGCGGGCTCGCATCACGCGGTGATGGAGATTACATTTAATAACCCCGTCCAATTCGATCACGCGGTGACGATGGAGTGGTTGAACGATGGGCAGCATGTGCAGAAGTACGCAATTGAGACTTGGGACGACGCGAAGCAATTGTGGGAGCCCATTGTGTACGGCCAGGCAATAGGGCACAAAAAGATTGATGCGTTTCCGGCGGTGATTGCGAGTCGTGTGCGACTTAACATCATTTCCAGCACAGGGGAAGCGCAAATTCGCGAGTTTCAGTTATTCAATTGGTCGGCGGCGGCGCCCACGGGGCCGATTGTCGATGCGCCTCCGGGACCTTGATGTTATCGACCGCTAACATGATTTCGATGTCGATTGTCGTTTTCACTTCGGTGCACTCCGCGGCCCGTGGGCACGTCTGATCCAGCATAATGCAGTCGTATTCGTTGGGTGAGGAGTAACTGAGCGTTGGGGAGCCGGGAGAGCTACAATTTGTGACGGCTGCGAAATCGATTTATTTGGGAGTGTGCCGTGAAGTGTATTCGCCTTGTACTTTCTGCAATCCTTGTTGGTGTTGTTTTTCTGAGCGATGTTTCGGCGTTCGCAGCGGCGAGTGTGGACCGGCAGGCCGATGGGATATCACTTCACTTGAACGGGGGCGAACTGCGACTGCAGGTTATCTCACCGACGGTGGTGCGGGTGGCATTCTCCGCGTCTGCTGATTTTTTTTTGCGTGCGTCGATCATGCGAGTTGCTGGGCCTGATTCAGTAACACCATTCAAGGTGACGGACTCTGGAAAGTCTGTGGTGCTGGCTACTGACAAGCTGCGCGTATCAGTGAATCGCGAGACGGGGCAGGTGTCATTCGCCGACGCTGCCGGAAAGCAGTTGCTGTCCGAAGTAGATGGCAGTCGCAGGGT
>JANXQR010000533.1 GCA_025353435.1 Acidobacteriota bacterium
TGCAGGCCGCGCTCACCTGGGTCCGCTCCAATGCCGGTCGCCTCGGCCTCCAGGAGGACTTCAACAAGGACATCGATCTGCACATCCACGTCCCGTCCGGCGCCATCCCCAAAGATGGTCCCTCCGCCGGCGTCACCATGGCCGCCGTGCTTGCCTCGCTGTTAACCGACACGCCAGTCAAGCAACTCACCGCCATGACCGGCGAAATCACGCTCAGCGGCAACGTCCTGCCCGTCGGCGGTATCAAGGAGAAGTTCCTCGCCGCCAAGCGAGCCGGTGTCACCACGGTCATCCTGCCCTTTGACAACAAGCAGGACGTAGAGGAAGACCTGACCCCTGAGCTAACGGCCGGCGTCTCCATCCACTACGCGCGCCACATTGAAGATGTGCTCGCGGTCGCGCTGCCTCAATTCAAACCGCAGCCCGTAGCCGTACCGGCCGCCACCGCCGCCGCTTGAACCTGAGACCTGGCCGGGTGCCCCACCCTCGCGACGCCTTTGTTTTTGTCGCTAGGGTGGGGAGACCGACTGATCCCCCACTCCGTCACTTCCCCTTCACCAAATGAATCCGCCGATACACCTTCCCATCAAGCAACGTAAGCGTCCCATCCATCTTGTCCCCATCCACCACGAATCGCAACGACGCCGCCGGCATGGCGGACGCGAGCTCGTGCTTCGCCGCGTCGTAATGCCAATCACTCGTGCCCATCACGATCTCCTTGCTGTCCACCACCTTGCTCGCAACAACTGAAAACGTTCCCGCCTTTCCCCCAACCGGCGAAAATCGATAGACGTTTGTCTCATCGTGGCAGGGGCTGCCCGCCACCTGGCACACAGAATTCCCCCGCCACACCCCCGCAATCTTCGGCTCGCCTCCATGCGGGCCGGGAGCCTTCCCGCTGGTTTGTGCGGCTCCCATCCGGATCCCGCCCAAAACGATTGAACCACCCAGAATCGCAATTGCAATATTCCTATTCATCACGGCGTTCTCCTGTTCCCCAGACGATTTCTCAAACAATGCAAAAGCCCTTTCGCGCGTACGCCACGCCTTTTCCTTGCGATTCCCCACTCGCTGAATCCCAAATCAAACTATAATTAGGCGGATCCTCCGATGTCGTTGTCACGCAAGTTCTCGAGAGGAACCACAATGCCTTTGCGTTCTTTTGCCCTCGCCTTCGTTGCCTTGGTGTCTCCCTATTGCCTCAGCGGTCAGGCACCCCCCGTCCTCGCTGCCAGGCTCCCCATCGTCCTGATCAAGGCAGGCAAGCTTCTTGACGTCCGCAAGGGCGTCTACATTCAGAATGCCGCCGTCCTGGTCGAAGGCGACCGCATCAAGGAGGTCGGCCTCCTCACTGACGTCCAGCCCCACGCCCCCAAAGACGCACGCGTAATCGACCTAAGCAAGTCCACCGTCCTTCCCGGCCTGATCGATTGCCACACCCACCTCATGGCGCGCTTTCCGGATATTGACGATGCCTACCTCATCACCCTCGCCAAGGAATCCCAGGCGTACCGCGCCCTCGAAGGTGCGGCCAACGCCAAGATCACCCTCCACGCCGGCTTTACCTCTGTCCGCGACGTCGAGAGTGAAGGCGCCGGCTACGCCGATGTAGCCCTCCGCGACGCCATCCGCGCCGGCCTCGTTGAAGGTCCCCGCATGCAAGTCGCGACACGTGGCATCGCCGCCGTCGGCCAGTACAATCCCTTCCACGTCTCGCCGGATCTGCACGATTTCCCCACCGGCGCCCAGATGATCTCGGGCGTTGAAGAGGCCCGCCGCGCCGTCCGCGAGCAAATTGGCAACGGCGCCGACTTCATCAAGGTCTACGCCGACTGGAATCACCCCACTCTTACCTTTGACGAACTCCTAGTCATCGTCGACGAAGCCCACAAGGCCGGCATCAAGGTCGCTGCCCACGCCACCACGCCTGACGGAATCAAGAACGCCGTCAACGCCGGCGCCGACTCCATCGACCAGGGCTATGAAGCCGATCAGAAGGCCATCGACCTCATCAAGAAGAACAGCGTCTTTCTCGTCCCCACAGTTGGCGTCATCGATGAGTGGGCCGATCACATCTCCCCGGCTAAAGGCAGCCCTAACGACCAAAAATGGGTCGACGACTTCCTTCAGTCCATCCAGCGCGAGCTGCAGATGGCTCGCACCGCCAACATCAAAGTTGCTGCCGGATCTGACGCCAGCCGCGCCAAGGAACAGGGCAAAAACGCACTCGAACTCAGCGGCCTCGTCCGCCGCGGCTACATGCCCGTTGACGCCATCCGCGCCGCCACCATCAACGCCGCCGAGCTCATGTCCTGGCAGGACCGCGTCGGCGCCATCGAACCAGGCAAATACGCCGACATCATTGCTGTCGACGGCGACCCACTCCTCGACGTCACCATCCTTCAGCACGTAAAAACCGTCATCAAAGGCGGCGAAATCGTCAAAGACGAAACCCACCCTTAGTCGCGGAATTGTCATCTTTTTTGGTTGCGTCGTGTTTTTGAGGGTGTCATTCCACGTTTAGATTTGTCATCCCGAGCGCAGTGTTTCTCAATGGAGCCGAGGGTCCTGCTTTTGCTATTGGCGGTGTCATTTTTTAGGTATGTCATCCCGAGCGAAGTGCCTTTCAACGGAGCCGAGGGACCTGCTTTTGTTTCTTGATCGCTTATGCACCAAATCGCAGACCAACTTACCGCGTCCCCGAGTCCTTCCCCCCCCGCCGGTTGTAAGTCAGATCGTACTCAACCGCCCACGTCTTCCCGCCATCCTTCGATCCCTGGCTGAACTGCCTCACCTTATCCGGCCCCAGGCTGAAGAACTGCAGATGCCGGCGAAGCGTTTCGCCACTCGGCTGCGGAACGTCATCCGTCCAGTAATCCATCACCCCATCCTTCAGACCGCCATAAAAGAAAATGGTGCCCGCGGAGTTATCCACCCAATACTGCTCCCAGCGTTTCAGGTTCACGTTATAGGTGTTGTAGCTCTTGCCGAAATAGCCACTGGTGCCCGCTGAAGTCCAGTTCTCCCACACCACGCATCCGCCCATCTCCTTTGAAATATGGCTAGTCCCCGCAGCAACCCCGTTCCCCGTCGACACCACGTTCCAGTCCCCAATCCAGAAATCAAATTGCCGGAACTCCGCGTCCTCACACGGTGCCGCATTGTGATGCACCTCTTTCACCAGCGCAACAAACTCAGCATCCCCTCGAAGTGCATTCCATTCCGCATCCTTATCAATCCTGTCAATCTGCGCATAGCCCGCGTCCGCCGATACTTTCAGCTTCTCCAGA
>JANXQR010000563.1 GCA_025353435.1 Acidobacteriota bacterium
ACATCCCGGCGAATCATGCGACGGCATTGATTGGACCTTCAGGGTGCGGCAAGAGCACATTTGTTCGATGCCTGAATCGCATGCACGAGACCAATCCGATTGCGCGCGTGACTGGCTCGGTAAAGATGGGAGAGATTGACATCTACGCTGACGCGAAGCCTGTGTCGATTCGCAGGCGAGTCGGCATGGTGTTTCAGCGGCCCAACCCTTTTCCGACGATGTCGATCTACGATAACGTGGCATCGGGGCTCAAGCTCAATGGCTACAGCAACCGGCGCGTGCTGGACGAAACCGTCGAGAGGTCGCTCAAGAAGTCGGCGCTCTGGGATGAGGTCAAGGACGACCTGAAAAAGAAATCGGGCGCAAGTCTTTCAGGCGGCCAACAGCAGCGCTTGTGCATTGCGCGGGCACTCGCTGTTGACCCGGAGGTGTTGCTGATGGATGAACCGGCGTCCGCGCTTGACCCGGTGTCCACTTCGAAAATTGAAGACCTGATATTCGAACTGAAGTCGCAGTACACGATCGTCATTGTGACGCATAATATGCAGCAGGCTGCTCGCGTCGCGGAGAAGACCGGCTTTTTTCTCAACGGGCGGTTAGTGGAGTTCGACTCCACGCACAAGATATTTACCAATCCCAGTGACAAGCGAACGGAAGACTACATCACGGGAAGGTTCGGATGACACGGATTCGTTTTCACCAAAGCCTCGAAGATTTAAAGGAAAATCTGCTGGTCATGGCGGGACTCGCTGAGCAGGCCATCCAACGGGCCATTGAAGCATATCGTGTGCGCGACATGTCTATCTGCGACCTTGTAACTCGCAGTGAGGTGGCGATTAATCGCATGGAACGCGACATTGACCAGGCAGCACTCGATTTGCTGGCGATGGAGCAGCCTATGGCCAGCGATCTGCGATTCATCCTGAGCGTGATCAAAATCAATGCGGACCTCGAGCGCGTGGGGGATGCGGCCAAGAGCATCAGCGACCGTGTACGGCACATGGATCAACTTCCCCTGGCCGAGTTGCCGGTGGACATCCCTCGCATGGCGACGCTTGCCGGCGACATGGTACGCAAGAGCTTGCAGTCATTCATTGAAGCGAATGCCGACCTTGCGCGTTCGGTTCTCCTAATGGACGACGCAGTTGACGCCATGAACCGATCGGCCTACAAGTCCCTGACGCGCCTGATGGAGGAGCAAAGCCACCTGGCTCCCCAGGCGCTGAGTGCACTGATGATTAGCCGCAGCCTAGAGCGCGTGGCCGACCACGCTACCAACATTGCGGAAGATGTGATCTTTTGGGTGCAAGGCGCGGATGTGCGCCATCATAAGAGCGTGATGGCCAAGCAAAATGCGGCGCAGAAATCCGCACCCCCGACCGGTTCGGACTAATCTGGCGAACCGCTTCCGGGAACCACAATCGAATGCGGGGTTATAGTCTGATTAAAGATGAGGACCCGCGTCATGGAAGTGGATTCGGTTGCATCAGCGGCTGCTGTCGTGTACGCCGAGCGACTTGAAGACCTAAACACATCGCAACTTGCCGACCAGAGGCGCGACCGGCTATTCGGCATGGCAAAGCTGACAGTCGTGGTGTCTGCGTTGGTTGCGGTAGCCTTCGTCTTTCGGTACCTTGTGGCGCTTGCACCATTGGTCGGACTCGCGGCGGTTTTCGTGGTGTTGGTGATTGCGCACGAAAAGGTGCTGGAGCGTGTTCGCCGTCGCGAGCGCACCATTCAGTTCTATGCGAGCGGAGTTGCGCGCTTGAATGGGGAATGGGCGGGTCGTGGAGCCACCGGAGACCGCTACCTGGACGCTTCACACGTTTACGCGCGCGACCTGGACCTGTTCGGAAACTCGTCAGTCTTTCAATATCTCTGCACGGCACGGACGCGAGCTGGCGAGGACACCCTCGCTCGGTGGTTGCTCGAATCAGCGCCACTGGATCAGATTTTGCCTCGACAAGAGGTGGTGCGCGACCTTGCCGGCAGATTGAAGTTTCGCGAGCAGATTTCGTCCGCAGGCGAGGTAGTGCGCAACGGAGTGCGTCCGGAAGAACTCTCCGCATGGGGAGAACGCGGGTCGGTCCTGACTTCGACGATAACGGCCGCCCTCACAACCACACTGGCATTGCTTTGGATTGCAAGCATTGTCTTCTGGATCGCCACGGGGTCGGCGCTTCCAACACTCATGTTGACCGTGCTCAATTTCGCGTATGCGCACAGGTTGTTTCCCCGGCTCGAGCGCGCCGCCGAGGCAATCGAGAAGGCGGCTGACGATCTTCAACTGCTGGCGGAAGTCCTGGCGGTTATTGAGCGCGAAGCATTCACTGCGCCGTTGCTGGTCGAATTGCAATCCGGCCTAAAGCGCGCCGGTTTGGTGCCTTCGACGGTAATTCTCAGACTTGCGCGCATTAGTGAGATCATTCAGTCTCGTCATAGTCTGTTCGCCCGTGTGCTTGATCTGGTGACGTTCTGGAGCGCTCAGTATGTCTTCGTAGCTGAGAGGTGGCAGCGGAAATTCGGACCAGCACTTCGCCAGTGGCTCGATGCGGTTGGCGAATTGGAAGCTTGTGCATCTCTATCAGCATTCTGCTACGAACACCCCGAGTACGCATTTCCGGAGTTTGTTGCAATGGGGCCGCTATTCGAGGCGGAAGGGCTAGCGCACCCGCTTCTTTCGTTGTCTGCAGCAGTTGAGAATGATCTGGCTCTCGGTTCAGATCTGCAACTCATGATCCTTAGCGGCCCGAACATGGCGGGCAAGAGCACGTTCATTCGCAGCATTGGTGTGAACGCGTTGCTGGCGCAATGCGGTGCGCCTGTGCGCGCACGCCGTTTGCGTCTCTCTTCACTTCAAGTGGCCGCATCGATTTGCATTCTCGATTCGCTCAGCGGTGGGACTTCGCGTTTCTACGCCGAAATTCGCCGAATCAAAGTGATTGCCGACCTGGCAGATGGGAAAATACCGGTATTGTTCTTGCTCGACGAACTTCTGTCCGGGACCAATTCGCACGACCGATTTGTGGGAACCCAATTTGTCCTCCAGCGGTTGGTGGACCGGAACGCAATTGGAATTGTAAGCACGCACGACCTCGCATTGGCACGCATCCCAGATGCTATGGAAGGCCGTGCTTTCAACTCCCACTTCGAAGACCGCCTGGAAGACGGAAAACTGATCTTCGATTACAAACTGAAGCCTGGGGTGGTGCAAACCAGCAACGCGCTGAGATTGATGCGAGCGATCGGGTTGGGTGTTTCTGAGGTGTGAGACTGGCTCGTTGAGGCGGTGTCAGATCTCCCACCAATCAAGGCGAGCCATCCTTGGATAGTAGAGTCCAGCGCAAATTCGAAACTCTGTGCCATGAAGATTCCGCAATACCTGCGCATAGACGTCAAGTTGTGGTGCGAAGAGTGACCGGAATTCCTTCAGAGCTTGCTCGGGATCGATGTAGTCGGCGTGGGCTGTCTTGTAATCGATGATCCACCAGGTGTTTTCGCCCTCCAATTGCGGCGCAGTCCCTGCGCGAAATACAAGATCCGCCTGCACGGTGCGCAGTTTTCCAGCGACCATTCCAGTCCATCTAGGCTCTCTCGTCGCGTCCAGATGCGGTGAAAGGATCCATTCTGCCACTGGGTCATAGGAAGCGCGCAGTACCAACTCAAAGGCCCGGTCCGCAAGCTTTTGCGCCTCACCAGGGCCAGTACCGGTTGCGCGAATTCGCGCGCCAATTCCCGGAATGCTGGCGGCCAGGGCTGCGCGCGCATCTTCCCAACCAAGGTTCGTGCGCAGGCGACCTAGCTCTTCGAAGAATGCATGGACCGAGGAACCGAGCGCGCGCGATGCCACACCTCCTTCGTGACGCTGGTAGAGGGGCGCCGCACCGTCTCCCAGTGCGGCTGGCTTCTGACTCTTATTCCAGCTCAAAGTCAATGGCGGCTCATAGTCAGGCGGGAGCTTGCGAACCAGCGCAGGTTTTTTATTCGAGGCTGAACGTGACGGCATCGCGATCAAATTTGTTTGGCCCGCAGCCGCCAGCGATACAAATTCAGATGCGATCCGCTCGTGCTTCCACGCGTCGAACTTCGTACGCACCTCATCGCCAAGCGCCGGCCAGGCTGCAGAAAGCAGACTCTCCGATGGCTCGCATAAGATCAATTCCTCATTTTTATCCTTCTTGTATTCAGGACGGGCGAAGAAGTGCAACTCCTCTCGGGCGCGTGTTGCTGCGACATAGAGAACGCGCCGAATCTCTTGGCGCTCACGGCCCCAAAGGACGCGATCAACCCATTCCTTCGCCCTGCCGCGATCCGCTCCTTTGGGCTGCATCGGCGCAATTAGGAACTCCGTGACTTCGTTAGAATCATTCGGACCGGCGAGGCCGCGTTCGAGCCACGTCAGCATTCGTCCGGTGGTTCGGCTGGCGGCGCCGTGGAGTTCAGGGACGATGACCACTTCGAATTCCAAACCCTTGGACTTATGAATCGTCATGAGTTGGACACCGTAGTCGCTGGTCGCGGCGGGATCGGGTTGCGCCATAAGGTCCTTGAGCGCAATTGAAAGTGCATTCCCGAGAAGATCGGGCTCGCCACCGGGAAGGGCGTCAAAGCATTCCCAGAGAAGGTTCAGATTGGTGAGCGCCGTGGCACTGACACATGCCGCTCCGCCGAGTTGCTCCCAAACCCGTTTGATCCAAGTACCAATAGAAGCAGTGGGCAAGGCGAGCCGAAGGGAACGGGACGTGGCGATTGCGCCGATTACTCGATTGACCGCGTGCTGTCCTTCGCTGCTGAGCAAATCCAGCCGCTGACTGAGTAACTCCGGTATCGCGGTTCGCATCACGTTTGGATCGTCGGCAGAAGTCATCTTATAAAGGTCGTCGAGCGACAACCCACACCACGGGGCGCGAAGGACACCGAGCCAGGCCACTCGGTCTTGGCTATTGAAGAGTGCGCGAGCGAGCGAAACTACATCGAGCACCTCCGGTCGCTCGGCCAGCGGTTCCAGGTCGATGGCGCGAAAAGGGATCTCCGCCTCTCTGAGAGATTGTGCGATTGGTGCCAAGGCTGCTCGTGTGCGGCCGAGAATTGCGATACGGTATTTGTCTCCGCGAGCACGAGCTTGATCCATATGCTCAAGATGGCTACCGATCAGAGACACGATTGACGCCGTTTGCTTTTGATGAGCGTTTTCGCGCAACTCTGAGGCAGCCTCCTTCTCTTGAAATGCATCAGTATCTGAGGTACTTCCGCGCACTGTCTGTGGAACAAATTCAAGATGCGTTGCGAAGCGCGACCTGGTGCCAAATGTGTTTGCACGCGCTGGCTGCGATCGGGAGAACATATGGTCGGAGCCGTCGTCTGAGGCAAACACGTCGGCGAACATATCATTCAAATCATTTACAAGTTGTGGTGCGGTTCGGAAATTGGATGTCAGCGGAACGAATTCGAATCGAAGAGGCCCTCCCATGGAAAGGTCGATACCCAGATCTTTCACCCTGGGGAATAGTTCTGCATCTGCATCGCGAAAAAGGTAGATCGACTGCATGGGATCGCCGACAACAAAAACTGTTCGTCCAGTTGAATCCGGCCACGCTCCGACGATGCCGGCAATGAGCTTATGCTGTTTACGGCTCGTGTCTTGAAACTCATCGACCAGGAGGTGGCGAATGCCGTCAGCTATCGTGATAGCCGCGTCGGTAGGCGTTGCATCAGGGCCCGCGAGGACACGGAGCGCCAACTGCGACACTTCGACGTAATCAACAGTACCTGCTTCGGCGAAGATGACTTTCAATTCGGCCGCAGCATGGCGCAGCAGAGTAAAGCACGCGCGCACAATCGTCCACTCGTCTTCGGTGTACCGCGAGAGAGGCATGTCAATCACTCCGGCGAGAGTGGCCTCGATACTCTCTACTCTCGCTAGATCGCGAACTAACTGGTAAAAGCGCTCCTTTTCGTGCTTTCTTTTCGGTGGAAATCCATTGCCGACGTTTACTACCTTTCGGAATGATCCAGTCCCTGTCAGTAAAAAACGTGCGAGACAAACGTACGCACTCCGCGCATTTTCCAACTGCTCTGCATCCGCATATGGGCCATGGGGGAAGTCTGCCAATTCAGCCAACTCGCGGTGCAGCTTGTTTTCGCTCTGAGCGCAGGCGAAGCGCGCCAGGTCCATCGCTTCATTGCACGCGCCGGGCACGTAACCTAAAAGTTCCGTCAGCCGCGCAAGACCATCTGATACCGCTCGAGCAAACGGCCGCTCCAGCCGTTCGCGCTGCGCTTCCCGGTCTTGGACGCTATCAAGCACAAAGCCCTGCATCCACCTGTCACGCTGCTGAAGCATTGTGACCAATTGGTCTTCGAGTTCCTGCCAATTGTTATCGCGCCACTTCAATAGCGTTTCGATGGATAACTGCAGCCGTGAGTCTGTAGACGCGCCCATGGTTCCGACCTGCTCGAGCGCACGACGCGCGGCGCGCCGATAGTGCTGCTCCGGCTGCGCCGCAATATCGAGGCCGCCACCAAGGCCGGAAAGCAGCGGCTCTTGCAATGCTAGCTCGCGGCAGAAGGAGTCGATCGTCGAGATACGCAATTGTGCAGGCAAATCAACGAGATTCCAATTCAGCGCAAGTGAGCGCTCAAATGCTCGCCAAGCGAGAGACTCCATTGAAAACTGTTCGCCTGCGAGTGGCGCATCCGCGGTAGCAGCCTTCTCCAACTCCGAGATAATCCGATGGCGCATCTCGGCTGCCGCAGCATTTGTAAATGTAATGGCAACAATCTGGGCTGGATCGTCAACCTCGGCGAGTAGTCGCAGAAACCGTCTCGTAAGGAGATCGGTTTTGCCCGAGCCAGCAGGGGCCTGAACCAGGATCGACCGGTGTGGATCGAGCGCTCGTTCACGCTGATCCTGATCCGGAGGGACGGTGTGCATCGCGTCACTCATCCGCGCCTCCAGCATCCTCATCTAACTCATCACCGGGCCGTTCGTGGATGCGGCAAAGAGTTTGCAGGCCGCAGCGCTTGCACGTGTCTCGTGTATCACGCGGATCCACATCTGCGCGGCCGGCGAGATAGTCTCGAGCCAGTTGGTCGATCGCATCCCGCCAGTCCATCAGCTGCTCAGCGCTGAGCGAGTTTCTCTTTAGAGAAACGGCATTCGGTAGCCCGCTTCCGAGTGTGCCATCCACATCTCCAACTCGGCCGGTGAATCTCGTGTCTCCGGTGCGGATCTGGGCGAAGACCAATCCGCCCAAGACCTTTCCAGGCCCCAGTGCGAAGCCTGCATAGAGCGGTAATTGCAAATCCTCCGGCCTGGGGAGATCCCACGACTTCTGTGAAACGTCGCCGGTCTTGTAATCGACGATGAGCAGTGTGCCGTCGTTGAGCTGGTCGATGCGGTCAAGGCGAAGGTCAAGTGTGATGAGACCGGGAATTGTGGTTGCCGTGTTCATCTCCGTTTCCAGTACCGTGAACGGAAGTCGGGCCGATTCGTATTCAAGCCATTCCGACACCAGTCGCGTGAGCCGCTCTGCCTCCAATTCGAGGTAGCGCTGCGGCATCAATTCGCGCGCGGCCGTCGGCAGTTCCTCCTCCATGACTACTGCAACGTGGGCAGTCACAAACCCTCGGAAATCTACCTTGCGCTGGAGTCCGTCGAGGGTGCGGATTCCATTGGGAGGTCCAGCCCAGATCGCATGCATTACGGAGTGCAACAGCTGACCTCGCACGATTGGCGACAGCCCGGCTTCTGCGAGCTGCCAGGTATCAACTCCGAGTCGACCTATGGCGAATCCCTTGAACCCACAATGTGATTGCGCTGTAAGTACCTTCGAGCCACCGCGAATCTTCACCGGCAATTCAGGTCGATTTCCTACTTGACTAATCATTGGAATCAGACGCCGATCTTCAGCAGAGTACGTGAGCGGTTGCGGGGCCGGATTCGCAATCAGACTTATTGGCAGAGGTTCAGGCAAGCCCGCTATCTGGGCAACGATTCGAGATGGTCGCGCGTCAACCCCATCGACTTGCTGTGGATAGCTGAAGTAGATCTCCGGAGCTGAGATGTTTAACCGGGTCGTAATTGCGTGGGCCAAGTCCCAGTCGAGTTGCGGAGATGCGTGTGGCATTCGCGCATCACGCTGTATGGCCGCTGGTAGCAGAGGATTCCGACTCCCGCGTGGAGGCCAGGCATCCTCGCTGACACCGAGAAACCAGATTGCATCCGCGTTCAAGCCGGCAGATTCCGGCGGACCCGCAATCAGGATCGGAGCGTCTTGTGACTCGGGCGCAAAGAGCGTTTCAGAAATGCCGCGACCCAACTCTGCCAGAAACTCATTCCAGGAGATCCTTTTTCCGTCAAATCCGAGGGAGCCGCAAAGCTCTACAATCTTTTGAAGACGCTGCGCGGCCTGGAACTCGGCACTGGAGCCCAGCGTTGGACCGGGCCAGCCAGCGTCGTTGAGCATTTGGGGGGTGAGCTCGGCCCATTCGAGCGGACTTCGCGTCTTCAGCGTCGCCGACATCATTCGACGTTGCGCCGCAATCATCCGTTGTTCCCACGCTGACGGCAGTCTCGCCTTAATGGGCTGATTGAGAAATGCATCGAGGGTCCATTGTGTGCGCTGCAATCCGTGTCGGCGCAGATCGCGCATACGCGCCTGGAGAGCCGAAACTTCCTCAGAGGTTTTGAACAAAAAACCACTTGCGATGAGCCAATCGACCTGATGCTCTTCGAGAGTGCCGACGAACCATCTCAAGAGCAACATCGCACTGCGGGCGATCGCGACGCTGCCAAGCTGCACTCCAAGAGAGAATTCATATCGCGCTGGCGACCCACCATCGCAATGTTGTAGAAATGCCCGCTCAATCTCTCCGCGCCTGTTCGCCGCGTCCTGCGTCATGACAAGCAGGCGCGAATCAGGTTGCTCATCAAGCCGCTTTCTGCACCAAAGCGCACATGCCGAAAGTTCCGATTCTGAATCTCGAGCCGCATAGAGAGTCGTTGCAGCTTGCTCGGACCGGGCATCAACTAGCCGCGAATCACCCCACGCTTCAAAAAATGCGCGCTGTAACGGAAGGAGACGGTCAAAGCCGGCGAGCAGCAGCTTCGCTCTAGGGTTGGAATCTCGTTCAAGGAGTGGAATCAATTCAAGCGCCACGCGGCTCGCACTGATTGCATTCGCCGATTTGCATGCGTCGTCGAACGCAACCAGCCATTGACTGAACGCCGCCGAATCGTTCGCCCATCCGGCACGGGCTCGTCTATCGAGAAGGCCTGAGGCATAGGAGCAGACCAGCGAGTGAGCTTCCATCGCCATCGTGGCGAGCCTGTCACGCGACTCGGGAAGTGTCGCTGCTGCGTGCCCCCCGGCGGCCACAATCTCTCCCCAGATTGCTCTCTCCTGCATTGGGTTTAGAACGAGCCGCCCATCGCCGCCCCGTCGCGCCCATTCTGTTTGCGCAAAACTCTGCCAATCCAGCACTGCTGGAGCAGCCCAGGCTTTGCGACCCTCGCTCAGGCGGCTCCGGTGATAGTCCGCGGCAATCGCGCGAGCGGCACGGTCGCTTGCGGTAACTACGACTCCGCCCTCCAAAAGCCAAGCGTTTATTTCGAGGGCCTGATTCGCTCCCATTCCAGCGTTATACCCCCTTTCCGCGCACATCGCCACCTGCCTTTGGAAACGGTGCCGCGGTTGTACACTGGTGGGTGATTCGTCGACTCTTTAACTGTGCCCTCATGGCTGCAACACTGATCGCGGGATGCCACACCGGCCCCAAGCCCGACACTCAGTCCGCGTCCGACTCGTCATATAAGACTTTCAAATTACGCGGGAAAGTGGTCTCCACAAATTCGTCCACAGGCGAAGTTACGGTGAACCATGAAGCCATCCCGGGCTTCATGGAAGCGATGACCATGCCGTATAAGGTCAAGGACCCGAATATCCTCAGCGAATTGCATCCCGGTGACTTGATCACGGCCGACCTGCTTGTTTCAAAAGATGCCAACGCCGACGTGCTGCTCGATCACATCGTAGTGGTTGCACAAGGACGGCCAGACTATCGCCCAAGTGTTTCCTTCCACGTTCCGGCACCGGGCGACAAGGTTCCTGACTTCAAACTACGCAACCAGGATGGCCGCGCAATTTCGCTCGATCAGTTTCGCGGTAAAGAGCTGCTTGTAACTTTCATCTACACGCGCTGTCCCTTACCCAATTTTTGCCCGCGTGTCACGCGCAACTTCGCTGACATTCACCGCCTGCTCGCAGCAGACCCCGCTCTTTCGAACAAGACCCACCTGCTCTGTGTAAGCTTTGACCCGGAAAACGACACGCCCGAGCGGCTGCGTGCCTACGGCGCG
>JANXQR010000569.1 GCA_025353435.1 Acidobacteriota bacterium
CGTGCCCAGCGGGCTCGAAGGCTGCGGTGGATCCACATGGCGCTCAAACTGGCCAACACCGTCAGGACGATGAGCGCAGGGATTGCCACACGCGGCCGCCTGAGCTGGCGAAGGAGCACCTTGAGGTTGACCCCGCTGGTAGACTCAGTAGCAGCGACCAGGCATTCTCTAAGCTGGTCCTCTACATCGCTTGCTGACGCGTAGCGCTCATCCGCTCTTTTTTGCAGGCAACGTCGGACAAGAGTCTCAAGTGCACCCGGCAAGTCCTTTGTCAGTTCACGGAGAGGGGTGGGCTCTCCACTTGTGATCGCCGCGATTGTTTCTATTGTCGATAATCCTTTGAACGCCCCCTTACCGGTGAACATTTCGTAAAGAACAGCCCCGAATGAAAAGATATCGCTCCGAGCATCGACCTCTTCACCGCGCAATTGTTCAGGCGACATATAAGGTACGGTGCCAGTCACATTCGCGCCAGGGGCAACGGATGCGGTCTGGGAATCTCCCGCTGCTTTCCCGCGATGAAGGGCCAATCCAAAATCAAGTAATTTAGCCCCGGTTGTGGTCAGCATAATGTTGCCGGGCTTGATGTCCCGATGTATGACTCCCTTGCGGTGTGCGGCGGCGAGGGCCGATGAGACGGCGAGCGCTATTCGAAGGCCTTCCTCCAGGGCGCACGGCCCGCGCTTGAGCCGGGCAGCGAGGGTCTCGCCATCTAAGAACTCCATCGCAATGAAAGCCCTGCCGCCGTCTTCGCCGACGTCGTAAACGGTGCAGATATTAGGATGATTCAAGGCAGAAGCAGCTTTTGCTTCACGCTGCAATCGGGTGATGGACCGTTCTTCCCGGTCCGATTCCGGGGGTAGGAACTTCAGCGCCACCGTTCGCTCGAGTTGCGTATCTTCCGCCGCATAGACCTCGCCCATCCCTCCAGCTGCAACGAAGTAGGCAATGCGAAAGCGCCCTGCAAGCAATTCTCCGGTCTCAAGTTGTGGAAGACGTGAGAATACAGCCGGCGTCGGTGCGACGTTTTCCAGGAACGGCGTGGACAAAAAGGTTCCAGCTTCATCATGCTCACGCAGAAGGCGCTCCACTTCGGAGCGAATTTCCGCATCCGCGCAGCGTTCACGCAGAAACGGAGCGCGCTTTTCCAAATCTTGCTCGAGCGCTTCTGTGAAAAGACTCTTAATGGATAGCCACTTATCCGATGGGGTCGTCATGGATTGTCTTGAGATCTCCGTGCAGCCACGCCTTCGCAAGGCTCCAATCCCGTTTGACCGTTTTTGGCGAAATCCCCAATGCCTGCGCGGTTTCTTCAACGGTCAGTCCCCCGAAGAATCGAAGCTCTACGACTTTGCATTGCCGCTCATCCATCTGCGCCAGCCGGCAGAGCGATTGGTCGAGCTTAATCAATTCCAGCGAGCGTTCGGGAGCAAAGACGAAAACCTCATCCAGAGGTATTGGCCGGTCCCCGGCGCCCCGTTTCCCTCGAAGGCGCGCGCGAGCATGATCGACGAGAACCCGGCGCATCATTTGCGCAGCGATCGCAAAGAAGTGTGACCGTCCATTCCAGTCGACTGATCGCTGCTGAACCAGCTTGAGGTATACCTCATGAACCAATGCGGTCGGCTGTAAAGTGTGGTACTCGCTCTCACGCCGCATGTGACGGCTGGCGAGTCGACGCAACTCATCGTAAACGAGAGGAATGAGCTTTGAGGCAGCTCCTTCATCTCCCTTCGCCACCTGCCCAAGCAGTTGCGTGACATCCGAGTCTGTCGACACTTCCATGACTGCCTCCACTGCACAGAAATCCACGATGGCGGACTTAGCTTGGATGAAAGCCACATTTACCAACGATTGTGATGTGGTGACCCCGTTTTCCACGGAAAATCGCGTATTCAAGTAGCCAATCGAACCAGGATCGATCCCGGTGGATTAGCCAACGCCACAACTACGCAGAGATCGCATTGTATCACAGAAATCTGGGTATGGGCAGGCGATTCTTCGCTTCCTGTATGTGTCGGGTTTTACTTGGGTTAGTTCTGAAGGTACGCTCCATAGGTTTCGCAGAAAGGAAGAGTGCGTCGGTTATGTCGAACAAAGTCAACCAAGAGGCCATTGCACAATACCGTTCACTGTCTCTCAGGGGAGCGCTTGCTCTGTCAGTGGCGCTAAGCATGAGCGGTGCAGTTTTTCCCGCGGGCGCGCAGGAGTCAAAAACCATTAACGTGGATGCTCCGGGCGCGGACTCGAATCCCGGAGACTACAGTGGGACGTATCCGAGCGCCATCAATGCCAGTGGCGCTGTCACCGGCTCCTATCAAGACGCAAACGGAACGTATCACGGGTTCGTGCGAAGTTCGAGAGGCGAATACACGACATTTGACGCCCCTGGCGCCGACTTGACGCCGGGTGACTACAACGGCACATCTCCTTCCGCCATGAACGACCTGGGTGAGATTACCGGGTCGTATTGGGATGCGACCGGATTCAGCCACGGGTTCCTGCGCAATCGTGAAGGGAAGTTCACGTCGTTCGACGTTTCAGGCGTAGGCGGCTTTGGCTCCGTTCCTCAAGCCATCAATCTGGAAGGAGCCGTGTCAGGTTACTACTCTGACGCAAACTCTTCGATCCACCCCTTTGTCCGCAGCCCAGACGGCAAGTTTTCAACCTGGGCAATTGCGAACGCGTGCACAGGTAACGGTTCCGAGGGGTGTTATGGGACGGGCGCCAGCAACCTCAACGCATT
>JANXQR010000590.1 GCA_025353435.1 Acidobacteriota bacterium
GCCCTGATGAATTATCGACTGTCTCGCCGCAGCTTTCTTCGCTCCAGCGCCACGCTTGCCGGAGCCTCTGCCCTCCAGGCCGGGGTTCTTGCATCGCCTGTCCTCGACGCCCCGGCACAGGAGACCGGTAAGCCCTCGCCCATCAAGCTGGGAATCTGCAGCTACACCTTCCGCAACTTTACGCGCGAGCAGATGATCGGCTTCCTCAAGCAGCTGCCCATGAATGAGATCAACGTAAAGGATGTGAAGGACCACATGCCCGCCGATGCGGAGGAGGAATCGAAGGCCATTGCCGCCTATCAGGCCGCCGGCATCAAGCTTCATGCCGCCGGCACCCTCTACTTCCGCAAGGACGAGGACGACGACATTCGCAAGCAGTTCGAATACTGCAAGCGCGCCGGCATCAAGGTGATCGTGGCCGGCGATCCCACGCCCGAAACTTTGCCACGGATCGAGAAGTTCATCAAGGAATACGACATTCGGATTGCCATCCACAACCACGGCCCCGAGGACAAAGTCTGGCCGAGCCCGCTCGATGTCCTTAAGTCTGTGGCCAAATTCGACCCGCGCATGGGCCTCTGTATTGACGTGGGCCACACCGTGCGCGCCGGGACCGACGTGGTGCAGGCGATCCGCCAGGCCGGGCCGCGGCTGTTTGACATACACATGAAGGACCTGACCAGCTTCACGGACAAGGACAGCCAGGTTGCTGTTGGTGACGGCATTCTGCCGGTTAGGGAGATCTTTGAGGAGCTGACAAAAATTCACTACGCCGGGTTTGTGGACCTTGAATACGAAGTTCACGGCGACGACCCGATGCCGGGGGTGATTGGCAGCCTGGCCTACATGCGAGGCGTGCTGACGGGGTTGGGGTACCTCAATTCGGCTGCAAAGCGCTGATGTTTGCACCGAATTATGTTCATAATACATTTCCACATGCAAATAAAAAAACGGGTAAGTTGATTGGGTTGATTGGGTTACACACCAAAAAGGGGGGAAATTTCGCTGACTGTGATTTGAATCACGAAGACCAGTGAGCCGGTGAAAAAGTGAATGTGCGAAGAAGTAAACGAGAGCACGGTAGAGAGAACAGTAAGACTCTGCCAAGCCGACGCTGCGCGGTGCTTCCATCTTGTCCTCCTGACTTGCTCCTAAAATGGAAACGCCCGCCAAGTTGGCGGGCGCTTCTTTTTTGCTTCTATTTCAATGATAGCGGGTTCCAGCAATTAATAATGGATTTTTGAAACTATTTGTTTCTTTTGTAATCAGTGGTTTGCAACGTTTTTCACAGGGTAGGCACTTGACAACTTTTTGGACAGCTCCCGATCGCGAGGTTTTCGGCCGGGATCGGTCTCGGCAACCTGGTTCGGACCGTGCCCCAGAAGGTTTCATTGGAAGGAGTGAAAAGCCAAAAGCAGATTCTTCGGCTCACCACCCCCAAACTGGAGGACGTTTGGGGCCCCGTTCGCTCAGAATGACAACCCGATCCTGCTAAAGTGACAGCCCGATCCTATCAAGAACTTCGGGGACACCAAACTAGCGGTGGGCCGTGAGCTCCTCGATCAGTTTCTCGGGGCTGATGGGCTTGGCCAGGAGGTGGAAGTCGTGGCCTTTCTTGCTGCCTTCGGCGAGCAGACTTGCGGTGGATCCGTGGCCTGAGAAGAGGAAAACTTTGACGTCGGGGCGCGCGCGGGAGAGATAAATGGCCAGGTCGACGCCGGTCATTTTCCCCATAATGACGTCGCTGAGGACGATATCCGGCTCAAAGTCTTCGATGGCGTCCAAAGCGGACTCCGCGCTATAGGCGGCGATGGCATCGAGGCCTTTGAGCCTGAAGATGGTGGCGAGTGAGTCGGCAATATTCTTCTCGTCATCAACGATGAGAACTCGCGGCTTCAGCACTGCTTCTGACATGAGGTCCTCTTTTAACGTTCTGTAATCGTCGACCTGATTATATTCAGGCTCGACTGCCTGCGAAATAGTAGCAGAACTGACTCCGCAATTGAACGTTGAAACCGTTACAAACTTGGCGCTCCGGTCGGCGCCAGAATCCCAGGTCCCGAATGCGGGACCCGGGACACCCCGATTGCCATGGCGACCTTGGGCCAACCGCCTATTTAAATCGGAAAACCGTACCGTTTACGGGGATGTCAATTTGATAAAGAACGTCCTGCGGTTGAATCTTCAGCTTTGCCCCTTTTGGCTTTTTGAAGAACACGAGGCCCCCTGCGGTTGTTCCTGGTTGCAGGGTGCCCTGCTTCAGGAACGCGGCCTGAAAGGCTGTCGACGAACTTGCTGCGTCCGGCTGCGAGTTCTTTTGCCGCTGCTGGCGCATTTCCTCCTCCCGTCTCGGCGGTGCATTGGGATCTCGACCCGAATCCCTACGGGATACACCAGTCCAAGCGTTGCTGTTGAGGGACCCCGGCGTTGGTGGAGTTCCTGCCAATTCATTCGTAGAAGATGTCCCCGCATTCTGGTGCCTGGCCAGTACTTGTGCGGTCTCGATGCCGATCTCAGTGGCTTTGTCGTAGAACGGAAACCGGGTGTGGGCGACATCGGTGAAATATGAGGAGAAGTCCTTGGGCTCGATCGCGGCACTGCCGGCCCCGATTTGATGTATGGAGACGTATACCTGGAATTCTCCATTGGGCATGGTCACCGGCAAGCTGATCGCAACGCTCGTCCCGCCATTATTGGTTTCCAGGAACTCTTTCCCGCCGAGGAGCACAACCTTGCAATGTTCTGTGTCGGCCCGATTGAACGTGATGATGTTGGAACTGTTTGAATCCTGTGCAAGCGCGGTGATTGAGAGCAGAAGCGAGAGTAAAAGCAATCTCATGTTGATCTACCTCAGACGGGCGCATTCTACGCCCGTTTTGTACACAGATACAAGATGAAGCGGGCGCAGCGGAATTGAGGTCCCAAAGACCAGTTTAAGGGCTCCAGTGGTTTTTCCACGGACCATGAAGGCCCTTCATCATGGGGTTGACAACTCGCGAACCTGGGGTCCGTCGGCGACGATGCTGAACGATGTTGCCTTTGGGGATTATCACGTGTTCCGCGCTGAGATGCGGGTGATAGCCGGGGACAACCCTGAGCAGGAGCGATAGCGGCAATAGTACCGGCCGTTTTCTCCGGTTTACAAAGTACCATTCTTTCAAATATTCAGTTTTGGGTGCGTGGCGGCGAGAATCCGTTTTGATACTGCGACCGTACTCTAAATGAAAATGAAAACGAAATTGTTGATTGCCGCATTGCTGTTTTGCATGACGTTCCCTTTCGGGCTGGGAGCACAAACGCCGTCGGCCGGGCACAATGGCGGGCTGGATTGGAGGCCGTGGTCCGATGCGGCGTTTGCTGAGGCGCGGGCGCAACACAAATTTGTGCTGCTGGATCTCGAAGCGGTGTGGTGCCACTGGTGCCACGTGATGGACGACGTGACGTATCGCGATCCTGTGGTGGTGCGACTGCTGAAGGAGAAGTACATTCTGGTGAAGGTGGATCAGGATTCGCGGCCTGATATTTCGAATCGCTACCAGGACTACGGGTGGCCTGCGACGGTGGTGTTTGCGGCGGATGGATCGGAGATTGTTAAGCGGCAGGGATACATTGCGCCTCGTCCGATGTCGTCGCTGCTGCAGGCCATCATTGACGATCCTTCGCCTGGGCCGAGCGTAGGGAAGGAAAAGGCATTCGAGGCTGCGGCGAATTCGGCAATCGGTGCGGCGACGCTGGCGCGCATTCAAAAACAATATGACCTGCAATACGACAAGGCAGTGTCGGGATGGGGATTCGGGCACAAGTATCTCGACAGCGATTCCACGGAAAATGCGCTGCGGCTGGCGGGGCGCGGCGATGCGGTGTATGCGAAGCGCGTGGCTGAGACGCTGCACAACGCGGCGAAGCTGATCGATCCGGTGTGGGGCGGGTTGTATCAATATTCGGTGGACGGGCGCTGGAACGAGCCACATTTCGAGAAGCTGATTTCGATTCAGGCAGTGGCGCTTCGGCAGTATTCGTTGGCGTATGCGCAGACGCAGAACCCGGAAGATTTGAAGGCTGCTCAGTCTGTTGCGAAGTTCGTTGATGACTTTTTGACAGCGCCCGATGCGGGTGTGTTTTTTGTTTCGCAGGATGCTGATTTGCACGATGGGCAGGAGAACGAGGCGTACTTCAAATTGGACGATCGCGGGCGGCGGGCGCAGGGAACGCCGCGGGTGGACAAGCATGTGTACGCGCGGGAAAACGGGTGGATGATTGCCGCGTTTTGCGACTACTATGCAGCCACCGGTAATGAGGCAGCGCTGGAACATGCAAGGCGCGCAGCGGGATGGATCGCAGTGCATCGCAGTTTGCAGGGCGGGGGGTTTCGGCACGACGATGTTGATATCGCCGGGCCTTACCTTGGCGACACGCTGGCAATGGGGCAGGCGTTTTTGGCGCTGTACAACGTGACAGGCGATCGTGAGGACTTGAATGCGGCGCAGGCGGCGGCGAGGTTTATCGCTGCTAATTTTGCGCCGGCGGGAGCGGGAAAAGGCTTTGTGACTTCGAAGACCGCGACCGACGCGGCATTCAAGCCGCACCCCGATCGCGATGAGAATATTGCGCTGGTGCGGTTTGCGGCGATGGTGGCGTTTGCGAGCGGGGATGAGAGCTGTCGCGCCACGGCTACGGAGGCAATGCGGTATCTGGCGGCGGAGGCGGTGGCGTTGCGACCCATGTCGGCAGGGGTGTTGCTGGCGAACCAGGACATGACGGAGGCGCCGATTCACGTGACGGTTCTTGGATCTCGGACGAAGGCGGAGACGGCGGCGCTGCATGCGGCGGCGCTGCGCGCGATTGTGAGCCACGAGCTGATTGAGGTGCGTGATCCGGCTGATCCGACGCCGCTGCCGACGAACGTCGCGTTTACGCAACTCGGGCGGAGTGCGCTGTTTCTGTGCACGGCGCGAGCGTGTTCATCGCCGGTGTTTCATGGGGAGGATGTGCGGACGCGGATTCAGCGGGCAGAGATGCAGGCGGGACGGTAGAAAAACCCATGCGATCGATTTGAGATATCCCGGGTCTGAAAATCCAGACTTTGGGCACCCCAATTCGTATGGAGACACGGGCCACGCGGCAAATCCTTACTCCGCGCGAAAACTTCAGGAGAAGTTCAGAACCGGTTTAAAGCGTTTCATGGTTTGATAAGAGGGTGAAGATTGGGTGGCGGGCAACACGACCCCCCATGAAATTTCAGCACCATCAGGCTTGATTTCAGCATTGCATTCCGGATTACATTCTGCCTTGGTTCTCCTCCCCCTTTGGACGAGCGCCCCCCTGCCTGTGGGCTGGTTGAAAAGTCTCTCCCGTAAATATCGAATCCCGGAGGAAAGCGTATGGACGCTGAGGAAGTGGAAGTAGCAAAACGAGGAATCACAGTCTTTATCGACGATTATTTTAAGAAGTTTGTGAGCCCGATGGTTGCGCTGCGCGAGCTATACGAGCTGTTGGAGGTGCACCGACCCGAGTGGTACACCCGAGAGACTCGTAACCTGGCGAAATCCGCGTTGCGGCAATGGCAGTGGCCAGAGAGCTGAGCGATGTTTGCCGCGCATTGGAACGGGGGCCGGACCCGGAATTCGAGTTTTACTTCGCGGAGACGATGTGCTGTCACGGATTGTGAGGGCCCCCGACCGTAGAATTGGCTACGGACTGCGGAGCGAACCAAGTGGCGCACAAAGTGGATGTGAAGGAAGCGATTCGAAGCGGCGATGCTGTGGCGTTGCGGCGTTTGCTGAGCGAGGATGCGTCGCTGGCCAACGCGCTCATCCGCTGGGGAAAGAACAATTCTCTGCGCACGCATCCGCTGCACTTTGTTTCGGACATGCTGTTCGAGGGGGCGCTTGCCAAGGGCCGGGAGTTGCCGCTGATTAACGCGCTGATTGAAGCGGGGGCGGATCTCGATTTTCAGCCCAGCGAGAAGAGCGACTCGCCGCTGATTGGTGCGGCAAGCCTGGGAGCTGAAGAGGTTGGGCTGAGGCTGCTGGACGCCGGAGCACGGCCGGAGCTGCGCGGGATCTTTGGGGAGACGGCGCTGCATTGGGCGGCGCTTCTTGGCGAGGATCGGCTGGCGGCGAAACTGATTGCCGGCTCTGAACTGGACCTTGCGGACACCCAATACAATTCACCGCCGCTTGGGTGGGCGATTCACGCTCGTTACGACCCGCCCGCCGGGAGCACAGGACGGCAGGTGGAGGTAGCGGCTCTGCTGGTTGCGGCCGGGGCAAGGATCGATCCTCATCGGCTTGAATTTGCGCGAGCGCAAGGAGACGCACAAATGATTGCGATTCTCAGCAGAAAGTGAGTGTCTGCTGCACATGAGTGAGACGCACGTCACATCGCAAAAGCGAATCCTCATGGAGACTGAGGTCTCTGGAGGGTCGAAATGATTGCTGAATGCTTGGAAACGGTAACTCAGGAACATGCAGTCCGTGTGGAAGAAAACCTGGAACAGCCTTTAACTGCGATGATGGCGCTGCGTGAACTGTATGAGCTGCTGGAGGACTACGCGCCCGTGTGGTACAGCGAAGAAGCGCATTATCGCGCAAGGGCAGCGTTGGGGCAGAGGACCGTTCATTAAATAGTTTTGCAGGTCAGAGCTACTGGGCCGATGGCACGAGGGCGTGCTGAGCTGTAGTCGCTGATGTTGGGACGCTGAATGGGCAGAGGGCTAGCGGTAGCCGGTGATTTACGCCCGCGGGGTGCGAGCAAGCGTTCAATCGCCCAATAAGAAACAGAAATGCAAGTTCAACAAAAAAGAATACTCGCCAGGTTCGAGCGATCCCACTCATCGCAAAAATCGCGATGAATGGGGCACAGTTTCTTCCCCCGTGGGTCAGCAACGTCGGTGGGAGACTAAAAAGATACGTCGGCGGGTTGGGTGACTCTCAAGACGGACTGGTCGCCGGTGAGCTTCTTCCAGGCGGTGCGAATGGCGTCGACCTTGTCGCGGTTCTGCTGGGTATCAAGGTAGTCGATGATGAGGAGTTTGGAGCGGAGGCGCTCGGGTGTGGTTTGAGCCTTGCCCTGCCATTGGCCATAGACGTCGAGGACGCTGAGGCCGTCAGGAAAGCGCGGAGTGACTTCGCGGTCGAGGAATTCGCGCCAGCGGGCCTCGGATATGCCCTGGTCAGGTTTGTCTGCGTATCCAAGACCGAAATAGAGCTTGGTGTCGACCCAGCCCTGAGTAGCGCCGGGATGCGAGGGATCACCGGTGAGGGTGGGAGCGGTGGCGGCTGGAACTGCGGTGGGCCGATGGTCTATGCAGGCCGTTAGCGCCAGAGTGATGGACGCGACGGCGATGAATAGTTGACGAGCCCGCATTGGTTCTCCCCGGCGCAAAAAATCCCTCAGGGGCTAGAGCCCCGCTCATTTTCTTGGCTTAAGCTGCACGGCTGCGGCCATGCCCATTTCATGGCGTCCGCGAGTTACGGTTCGATGTCGACGCCGCGCCAGAAGGCGACGTAGCCTTTGATTTTGCGGGCAGCAGGCTTGGGGTCGGGATAGTACCAGGCGGCGTCAGGATTGTCCTGCCCGTCGATGAGCAGGCTCATGTAGCGCGCCTGGCCCTTCCAGGGGCAGGTGGAGGTTGTGGAGCTGGGGCGAAAGTATTCGCGCTTGAGGCTGGATTCAGGAAAGTAGGTGTTTCCTTCGACCGTCTCGATGACATCGCTTTCGGCAATGACCTTGCCGTTCCAGAGAGCTCGGGGCATAGGGTGACTTCCAATGAAACAAAAACGCGCCCATGCGCCGGACCCGAGAGGATCCGGCGAGGGCAATCGTTATGACACTAGCAGAGTTTAGGAATGGGGTCGAGGCTGCTTTGAGTCCCGCGTGGTGCGGGGAACCTACTTAGCCTCGGCGATGGAATCGATGTGGACGCTTTTTCCGCTGGCATCGGCCTTGGCAGTGATGGTGACCTTGCTGCCGAGATAGTCCTTGACGGATTCGGGATTGTCGATCTTCCAGACTTCCTTCTTGCTTTCGTCAACGAAGACAGGGGCCATGCCGCCATCGACGCACTTCTTGACGCAGGCTGCACCGGAGCCGGCGTGCTTGACGCCACACATGGAGTCGGAGATGTAGCCATTGATGGTGGTGGAATCAGCGGCGCGGGCTGCGATGGCGCCAAACGATATGGCGATGACTAATGTAGCGATGATGCGTTTCAAGTGAAACCTCCAGTTGGGGGATACTGTGGTGCCATCTACCATCATCCTACCCTGGGGTGGATAGAGCAAGGGCTGGCGGGGCAAAACCGTTATGGCTTTTGAGGATACGCAAATTCCGGTGAATCGGTGACGGGGGCGGGCGGGTTGCGGCGGGCGCGCATGGCCTCAACGTTTTTGAGGACAGCATCATAGCGGCTGGCGGCGGCGGGGTAGCGCTTGATGAGGTCGGACGTCTTGGAGAGGAACGTTGGGGTTCGCTGGCGGATGCCTTCGAGGATGGGGGCGAGCTTGGCGAGGAGCAGGAAGCCCTCGGCGTTGCAATCGACGAAGAGCTCGGCGGACACGGAGCCGTGCAGGACGAGGGCGGCGGCCATCTCCCAGTAGGTGAGGACCTGGCGCAGGAAGGCGTTGTGGGGGTCAGCGGGGTTCATGGCAACGGCGAAGTAGTCGTCGGCAGTCGCTGGCCAGAACTCGCCGACGACCCAGGCGCGGGCTTGGCGCATCACGGTTTCGCGGCGAAGTTCGTAGAGCCTGAGGATGATTTCCGCGTCGGCGGGTGAAGCGAGCATGCGCTCTTTCTGCATCGGTTCCATTATTGGTCTCCGGGGTCAATGGTACCGGAGTGAGGT
>JANXQR010000592.1 GCA_025353435.1 Acidobacteriota bacterium
GCGGACCTGGCCGGTGAGGAGCGAGGCCATCGAGTTGACGTTGTCGGTGAGATCCTTCCAGGTACCGGCGGCGCCGGGCACCTGCGCCTGGCCGCCGAGCTTGCCCTCGGTGCCGACCTCGCGGGCCACGCGGGTCACTTCCGACGTGAAGCCGTTGAGCTGATCGACCATCGTGTTCACCAGCTTCGCGGAGCGCAGGAACTCGCCCTTGAGTGCGCGCCCGTCCACCTCCAGCTCCACCGACTGCCCGAGGTCGCCCTTGGCTACGGCGCCGATGGTCCGCGCGATTTCAGTCGTCGGCCGCACCAGATCGTCGATGAGGGTATTGATGGACTCCGCCGACTCCGCCCACCCGCCGTACACCCCCGGCATCGATATGCGCTGCCTCAGCCGCCCCTCTCTGCCCACCGTGACGCTCAGCCGCGTGATCTCCGACGAGAGGCGCTGCTTCTGCGCGATGGTCTGATTGAACGTCTCCGCAATCCGTGCATCCATCCCAGACCAATCCACTGGCAACCGCACCACGAATACGCCATCGCGAAACGCCGTCATCGCCGTGAGAATCATCCGCGAACGATCCTGCGCAGATTCCTCTGCGGGAATGCGCCCCGCTTTCCCCCTGGCGGACTTGCCACGGCCTAGCATGGCCGCAGACGGTGATTTTTTGCGTAAGGGGAGGGTCGTTGTGTCGTTCATGGCTCTTTCCTTGTGTCAGGAGGTGGTATGAAGAATACGTTGTCGACGGGGTAGGAACGGAAACGCCCCACCCATCACGCGATTCACCGTCAAAATGAAGGCGCCCATCCCAGGAGGCGAAAGAAAATATCCGGCCGCGATTACGTGAGTGCAGTGGAGTGAAAGGAGAGTAAGGGAGATGTCGGGTTTAATTGCGAGGCGGCGCACAAACCAAGGAGGCATGACATACCCCATAAACACGTCGATCCCCAGTGCAGCCAACAGGTCGAGAATACATATCCCGAGCAGGGCCACACGAGGCGGCAATAACCCATGCCATTCGTTCTGTTTCACAGAAAGATAGATAGCCCCGATCATGACCATCCTTCTTCGATGAGGGGGGTTGAACGCTCAGTTCTACCCGTCACTTCCCACATGAAATTCTGCCCATGAGTGGGAGCCAGCCTTGGGCGTGAGTGCCGAACATATAGACCAGATGGCCGGCTTGGCCCTAGGAAAATCCCTAGGCCGAGCAGCAACGGGGAAGCGAACCCCACATCTATCTCGTCGATGCACGCGATAGCCGGCGTCGCGCAACAGTTCCGTTCTCACATGCCGCGCCGTCTCTTTCTCATCCACGTTGACGACGGTGCACCGGATCATCTCTGTCCTAGCGGCTCTCCGACATGCTGTCCGG
>JANXQR010000614.1 GCA_025353435.1 Acidobacteriota bacterium
GGATATTCGCAAGAAGGGCCGTCTGCAGCCCGGCCGCATGTTCCTCGTGGATACAGTGCAGAAACGCATCATCTCCGACGCCGAAATCAAGCAGCGGCTTGCCGCGCGCCAGCCCTACGCAAAATGGCTTGAAGAGCAGCAGGTCACACTCGACCATCTGCCTGAGCCCTCGCGCGTCATCGCCTCGAATCCAGAAACGCTGCTCCGCCGCCAGCGCGCCTACGGCTACAGCGAAGAAGACCTGCGCATGCTGCTCGCGCCCATGGGAGCGAAGGGCGAAGAGCCCATTGGCTCCATGGGCACTGACACTCCGCTTGCCTGTCTCTCTGACCGTCCGCAGCCGCTCTTCAATTACTTCAAGCAGCTCTTCGCCCAGGTCACCAACCCGCCCATAGATCCCATACGCGAAGAAATGGTGATGTCGCTCATCAGCTACATCGGCACCGAGCGCAACATCCTCAATGAAGCACCGGACAACTGCCACACGATGAAACTGCCCCATCCCATCCTGACCAATCGCGACCTCGAAAAACTGCGCCGCGTTTCTTCAGGTGATTTGCTCGCCACTACGCTTCCAGCTCTGTTCCGCGCACAGGATGGTGAGGACGGCCTGAAGCACGCGCTTGACGATCTCGGATCGCGTGCCTCGCTCGCCGTCAACTCCGGGTACACGCTGCTCATCATCTCCGATCGCGGCGTTGATCCGACGTACGCGCCCATCCCCAGCCTGCTGGCCATGGCCGCGGTGCACAAGAGACTAGTCCGCGAGAAGACCCGCACCCAGGTGGCCCTCATCATCGAGAGCGGCGAGCCGCGTGAAGTCATGCACTTCGCCCTGCTCATCGGCTATGGTGCGAGCGCGGTTAATCCGTATCTCGCAATCGAAACTCTGCACGACCTTAAACGACGTGGCCTTTTGCCCCACGGCGTCACTGGCAACCAAGCGGAGAAGCACTTCATCAAGGCCATCAACAAGGGCCTGCTCAAAACCTTCTCCAAGATGGGCATCAGCACGCTGCAGAGCTATCGCGGTGCGCAGGTGTTTGAAGCCGTGGGGCTCAGCAAGTCGCTCGCCGACTCCTATTTCTCCGGCACGGCGTCGCGCATTGAAGGCATCGGCCTCGATGTGCTCGCGCGCGAAGCTCAGATGAAGCACAGCTACGCATTCCAGCCGCTCACCGAGTCCGAAACCGAACTCATGGTCGGTGGCGAATATCAGTTCCGCATTGGCGGCGAATACCACCTTCTCAATCCTCAAACCATCAGCAAGCTCCAGCACGCGGTGCGGGCCAACAGCCCTGCCACATTCCAGGAATATACCGACCTCATCGACGATCAGAGCCGCAACCTCTGTACGCTGCGCAGCCTTCTCAAACTCAAATACACTGATGAGCCAATCTCGATTGACGAGGTCGAGCCAGCCAAGGAGATCGTGAAGCGCTTTACTACGGGCGCCATGAGCTTCGGATCCATCAGCGCGGAAGCGCATGAGACGCTGGCCATCGCGATGAACCGCCTCGGCGGCATGTCGAACACCGGCGAAGGCGGCGAAGACGAAGCCCGGTTCAAGCGCGACGCGAATGGCGACTCGCGACGCAGCGCTGTGAAACAGGTAGCCAGCGGCCGCTTCGGCGTCACGACAAATTATCTGGTCAATGCAGACGAGTTGCAGATCAAGATGGCGCAGGGTGCGAAGCCCGGCGAGGGCGGCCAGTTGCCCGGCCATAAGGTCGATGAAGTCATCGCCAGGACCCGCCACTCCATCCCCGGCGTGGGTCTCATTTCGCCACCGCCGCACCACGATATCTATTCCATCGAAGATCTCGCGCAGCTGATCTACGACCTGAAGAACGTCAACCCCAAAGCGCGCATCGCCGTCAAGCTGGTATCGGAAGTCGGAGTGGGCACGGTCGCGGCAGGCGTCAGCAAGGCGCACGCAGATGTGGTCCTTATCTCCGGAGACAATGGCGGAACCGGCGCATCGCCGCTGAGTTCCATCAAGCACGCGGGCCTGCCCTGGGAACTCGGCCTCGCCGAAACGCAACAGGTGCTGCTGCTCAACGATCTGCGCAGCCGCATTCGCGTGCAGACCGATGGCAAGCTTCAGACCGGACGCGATGTCGTCATCGCCGCGCTGCTCGGTGCTGAAGAGTATGGCTTCGCCACCACGCCGCTCATTACCATGGGCTGCATCATGATGCGCAAATGCCACCTCAACACCTGCTCCGTCGGAATCGCAACACAGGATCCCGTGTTGCGCGCGCGTTTCACAGGCCAGCCCGAGCACGTCGTCAATTTCTTCTTCTTCATTGCCGAGCAAGTCCGCCAACACATGGCCAAGCTCGGCTTCCGCACGGTCGACGAAATGGTAGGCCGCGTCGATCGCCTCGATGCAGCCAAAGCCGACGACCACTGGAAGGCGAAGGGCATCGACATCTCGCACATCCTCTACTCGCCCACGGTGCCATCACGCGTCGCGCGCCGCCGCGTGAAAGCCCAGGACCACGGCCTCGATGCAGCACTCGACCACGCGCTCATCGAAAAGGCTGCACCGGCGCTCGAATCAGAAATTCCGGTTCGCGGCAGCTTCGCCATACGCAACGTGCACCGCACCGTCGGCGCCATGCTCGGTGGCGAGATTGCGCGCCGCTACGGCTCGGCAGGATTGCCCGATGCCACCATCCACTACAAATTCACCGGCTCAGCCGGACAAAGTTTCGGTGCCTTCGTTCCCAATGGCGTGACCCTTGAGCTCGAAGGCGACTCCAACGACTATCTTGGCAAGGGACTATCCGGCGGCCGCATCATCGCCTACCCGCCCAAAACTTCCAGCTTCCTCCCAGAAGAAAGCATCCTCGTCGGCAACGTCGTGCTCTACGGCGCCACCAGCGGCGAAGTCTTCCTTAACGGCATCGGCGGCGAGCGCTTCGCCGTTCGCAACTCCGGCGCCACCGCTGTGGTTGAAGGAGTGGGCGATCACGGCTGCGAGTACATGACCAACGGGACCGTCTTGGTCATCGGCGCCACCGGCCGCAACTTTGCTGCAGGTATGAGCGGCGGAATCGCTTATGTTTACGACGATGCGGGCGACTTCACTGCGCGCCGCTGCAACCAGGCGTCGGTTGACCTCGAGCCGCTCGAACGCGAAGATGACATCGCCATCGTTTGCGGATTGCTTGAACGCCATCGCGACCTCACCGGAAGCCCTCGCGCCGCGTGGATCCTGGAGAACTGGATCACTACGCGCGCCAACTTCATCAAGGTATTCCCGCATGAATACAAGCGGGTGCTTGGAGTCGAACGCGCAGAAACGACGTACAGCTCGCCTAACTTCTCGTCGCCCCTGGTAGGCGCAACCGAGGTGAAAAATGGGTAAGGTAACCGGCTTCCTCGAAATCCAACGCGAACAGCCAACGCGCCGAAAGCCTGAAGAGCGCATCAAAGACTGGCTCGAAATCTACGAGACATTCCCCGAGGAAAAGCAGAAGCAGCAGGGCGCGCGCTGCATGGATTGTGGCGTCCCTTTCTGCCACACCGGCTGTCCGGTCAACAACCTCATTCCCGACTGGAACGACCTCGCGTATAACGGCCGCTGGGAAGCCGCCATTCGCCGCCTGCACGCCACTAATAATTTTCCCGAGTTCACAGGCCGTATCTGCCCCGCACCGTGTGAAGCCGCGTGCGTGCTCGGCATCGATCAGCCACCCGTCTCTATCAAGCTCTTGGAACGCAGCATCGTGGAGCGCGCATGGGATGAGGGCTGGATTCGCCCAGAGCCGCCAGAGCACAATACCGGCAAGCGAGTTGCAGTTGTAGGCAGCGGCCCCGCCGGTCTTGCTGCTGCACAGCAATTGCGCCGCGCCGGCCACACCGTCACTGTCTACGAAAAGAACGACCGCATCGGCGGACTGATGCGCTATGGCATCCCAAACTTCAAGCTTGAGAAGCACATCATCGATCGCCGCCTCCAACAGATGCGCTCCGAAGGCGTCACCTTCATCACCAACGCCCACGTTGGTGTGAATGTTCCTGTGGACACGCTCACCGCTCAATATGACGCCATTCTTCTGACCGGCGGCGCCGAGCATCCCCGCGATCTGACGATTCCCGGCCGTGAGCTGAAGGGAATTCACTTCGCCATGGACTTCCTGCCGCAGCAAAACAAGCGCTGCGAGGGCGATCAGCTCGATCCCGCCAGCGCCATCACCGCAGAAGGCAAGCACGTGCTCATCATCGGCGGCGGCGACACTGGCGCCGACTGCCTCGGCACCAGCCACCGTCAGGGCCCGAAAAGCGTGCATCAGTTCGAGATCATGCCCAAGCCGCCCGAAGCGCGCGCCGCCTCGACCCCATGGCCTCTCTGGCCGCTGCAGTTGCGCACCGAGGGCGCCCACGAAGAAGGCGGCATTCGCGACTGGAGCATTAACAGCATCAAGTTCACCG